>NZ_AUIS01000035.1 GCF_000423825.1 Thermithiobacillus tepidarius DSM 3134 | reverse complement strand
CGCGCGCAAGCAGATCAACGTGGCACGCGACATGCTCAAGCACTGGTGCACCTGCGTCATGCGTTCCAAGGTCGAACCCATGAAGGAGGTCGCCGCCATGGTCCGTCGCCACCTCGAGGGCATCGTCGCCTGGGCCCAGACCCGCCAGACCAACGGCTTCCTCGAAGCGCTCAACGGCCTGTTTCAGTCCGCCAAGCGCCGCGCTCGCGGCTTCACCCGCTTCACCACTATCAGAACCGTCATCTTCCTGATCGCCGGCAAGCTCGACTTCGCAGTGATCAACCCTCATGCCCGGCAACCCACTTGAAATTCAACAGAGCCAAAAAACGAGACCCGCCGCAATACCTGCGTACTGGAAAAGCGAGCGGAATCAAGCTCAATGTAGCTGTTCAGCCTTTCTGTAGGAAAATTCCTGCCTGCTCGTAAGGTATTCTCTCCCATGCGGCGGAAACGCCGACATGAAAAACAGTAATCCCTGCTATCCAGCCGCTTTGCCATTCACCAAAATGCCCCGTATCCAGCCTCTGGGTCCGGAGTGCCATCTTTTTCAACCTCATGGCCGGAATTCAACGGTTTTCCATGGGAGCTTTTGCTGCTGGCTCCACTTTCATTGATTCATCGTTGGCTGCCCCGGTTCCGGAAGCACTGTGTTCATAGAAAACGGGCAACAAAAAGCGGGGATTCTGGGTGGGGAATTCGACACTTGCCGCCACCGCGCGGCAGGAGAGCGCGCAAGCACATCATGTAGATGCGATCCAGGCGAGCGGTGCCGCGGGCACGGCGGCGATCCGGCAGCCGGAGCGGTCATGGCCGGCCATGCGAGAAGCGGGGCTCGAGCAGCGGGCAGGCCTGTATGTGCCGGTCAAGTACAAGCTGGCGCTGGCATTGACGCTGGCGGTGCTCTGGTGCGCCGTGAGCTGGCATCTGGCTCGGCCCTGGACGGACGAGCTCGCCGGCCACATCGGCTATCCGCTGGCGCTGGTGATCGTGATCGGCATTGCCGTGCTGCCGGGCTACGCCAACGCCTTCATCTTCTTCAGCCTGGCCTTCGACCGGCGGCCGGGCAGCAAGCCCGTGGCCGCGTTTCCGCCCATCAGCCTGCTGATTGCCGCCTACAACGAGGAACAGAGCATCGCCAGCACCATTGACTCCATCGTCGGCCAGCATTATCCGGGCGAGCTCGAGATCATCGTGATCGACGACGGTTCGACGGATGCCACGGCCCAGGTCGTCGGCGGCCTGCGGGTGCCGCACCTGCGGCTCGTGCGCCTGCCGCGCAACGGCGGCAAGGCCAGGGCCCTGAACCGCGGCCTCGAGGCAGCCCGGCACGAGCTCATTGTGTCCATCGACGCGGACACTTTCCTCTATCGCGGTGCCCTGGAAGCCATCGTGGCCCGCTACCTGAGCGATCCGGCCGGCACCGTGGCCGTCGCCGGTGCCGTCCACGTGCGCAACTCGCGCGAAAACTGGCTGACGCGCATTCAGGAATGGGATTTCTTCCACGGCATCGCCGTGGTCAAGCGTACCCAGAGCCTGTACCAGGGGACGCTGGTGGCGCAGGGTGCTTTTTCGCTGTATCGCAAGCGCGCCGTTCTGGAAGTGGGCAGCTGGCCGGACACAGTGGGCGAGGACATCGTGCTGTCCTGGGCTCTCCTCAAGCGCGGCTATCGCATCGGCTATGCGGAAAACGGCGTGGTCTTCACCAACGTGCCCACCAGCTACAAGCAGTTTTTCCGCCAGCGCCAGCGCTGGGCACGGGGATTGATCGAGGCGTTCAAGCACCATCCGGGCGTCCTGCTGCAGCCGCGCCTGAATCTGCCTTTCTTTTATCTGAACTTGATCTTTCCGCTGCTGGACCTCTTTTTCCTGCTGGTCTTCGTCCCCGGAGTCATTGCGGCGCTCTTCGGCCGCTATTACATCGCCGGGCCCATGACCTTGGCGGTGCTGCCGCTGGCCGTCCTGAACAATCTGCTGATGTACCAGGTGCAGCGGAGCATGTTCCAGAGCAAGAGCCTGCGCGTGCGGCGCAATCGCCTGGGCTTTCTGTTCTACATGCTCTTTTATCAACTGCTGATGACACCGGCCTGTGTCGCGGGCTACGCGGCGGAGGTGGCCAACCGGCGCAAGAACTGGGGGACCAAATGAAGCATGCAGCGATTGCCCTGGCCGCCTGGATGACGGCGACAGCCGCCGCCCCGATCCTGGCGGCCGAGTCGGCGGATTCCGCCGCAGCCGCCGAGATCGTGGCGGGTCGTCAGGCCTTGCTCGGCGAGCAGCCCGCACAGGCGCTGCAGCACTTCCTCGCCGCCCTGGGGCGCTCGCCGGGCGGGGATGACCGGATCGCGGCCCGGGTGGGGGCCGGGCGGGCGGCGCTTTGGCTGGAGGACTATGCCTTGACGCGGCGCATGTTCCAGGAAGCGCTGCCCCTGGCCACGACGCCGGCGGACCGGGACGAGATCCGCGTGGGCCTGGCCCGGAGCTTGAACGGCCTGGATCGGCCGCGGGAAGCTTATGGCATTGCGGCGGAGCTGGCGCCTCGTTCCCCGGCGGCCGCGGTAGAGGCCGCCCGGGCCGCCTTGGCGCTGGGCTGGGCGCGCGAAGCAGCCGCCCTGCTGGCCGCGCCGACGGAGCCGGTCACCGCCGAGCGGCACGGCGCGTGGCTCGCCCGCGAGTACGCCAGATTGCAGGAGGAATCGCGTTTCCGCCTGAGGCGGTCGGCGGAGCTCGCCTTCGCCTACGCCAAGGACAACGACGGCTTGCGCGAGCATGGATGGACTCTGGCCGCGTCCTTCGGCCCTCGGGGAAGTGGCCGGCTGGCGCACGCCACCTACCAGCTTGGCCTCGATTTGCAGACGCTTTCCACCGATGCGGCCAGCGCCCGCCTGCGTGAGGCGTTCAGCGGCGTTGCGACCCGAATCGGCGACAGCGGCCGGTTGAGCGGCCGGCTCGGGCTGGGCCAGCACGGGGACTGGACCTACCCCGTGGGCGCCCTGGGTTTCGACTACCGCCCGGGAGATGACTGGGGGATGGCGCTCGGCGCGGAAACGGCGGCGGTCCGCACCATCGCCGCCCTCGACCGGCGCATCGCCGTCCACACCTTCACCCTGGGCGCGGATCACCGCGTGGGCAGTCTGGCCACCCTGGCCGGCTCCCTGTATCGCCAGGATTTCAGCGATGGCAATGCCCGCCATGGTGCGGTGCTCAGAGTCGGATCGGCCCTGGCGACCGTGCCGGGGACGAGGCTGAGCGTGGGCGCCCGGCTGTACGGGCGCTGTTTCATCAGCAGCCGGGAGGATGTGGTCGGTTACTTCAACCCGCAGCGCTTTCGCGAAGCCCAGCTCAGCGCCGTGCTGGCGCAGTCCTTGCCGGCCCAGTGGCAGGTCCGGGCCGTGCTGGGCCTCGGCCGGCAGCATATCGACGGCGAGGGGGCCAACACGCTGAGCGCCGAGACCCAGTTGAGCGGCCGTATGGCCGGCCGGCTGCGGGTTCAGCTCAAGGCAGGCTATGGCGACTCGGCCATCGCCAGCAGCACGGGGCCCGGCTACCGCCGCGGCTACATCGCCACCGCGCTGACCCTCCCCTGGTGACCAGAGGGCTCTGCCGCGGGGGCGAAGGCGCTGCTACAATCGGACGGACATCCATGCGTTTCGCGGGGGAGTAATGCATGCCGATCCACGTCAAGCGCGTTTATGAGCCGCCAGCGCCCGACGACGGCGCCCGTTTCCTGGTGGAGCGCCTGTGGCCGCGCGGCCAGACCAAGGCGGCGCTCGCGCTGGACGCCTGGCTTCGGGACGTGGCCCCGAGCACGGCGCTGCGCCAGTGGTTCGGACATGACCCGGCCAAGTGGGCGGAATTTCGGCAGCGCTACCGGGCGGAACTGGCGGCCGATCCGGCGGCCTGGTGCCCGCTGCTGGAGGCGGCCCGGCAGGGTCCGGTGACCCTGCTGTACAGCGCCCGCGACACCGCGCACAACGGCGCCCTGGTCCTGCGCGACTTTTTGCGGGAGCAATTGGACGAGCCATGAGCGGACACGGCGGCTATCTCTTCTTCGTCTGGCTGCACATCCTGGCCGCCGCCCTGTGGGTGGGCGGCATGCTCTTTTTCGTGCTGGTGCTGCTGCCGCTCAGCCGCAGCGAGCGCTACCGGGCGCTGGCGCCCGAACTGGTGCAGCTGAGCGGCCTGCGCTTTCGCGTGGTGGGCTGGGTCGCCCTGGTCCTGCTCGTCGCCACCGGCACCCTGGCGCTCTACTACCGCGGCCTGGGCAGCCTGCTGGGGGAGGCGGCGTTCTGGCGCGCGCCCTTCGGCAGCGTGCTCGCCATGAAGCTGTTTCTGGTGGCCGCCGTGCTGGGCATCAGCGCGGTGCATGACTTTTACGTCGGCCCGCGCAGCGTGGCCCGCTGGCAGCAGGCGCCGGACGCCCCCGACACCCGCCGGCTGCGCCGGTTGGCGGCCTGGATGGGCCGGCTCAATCTGCTCTTGTCCCTGGCCATCGTGTTCCTCGCCGTCGCGCTGGTGCGCGGGCTGCCCTGAGCCGCGGCGCGCTCGCACTTGGTACTTGACGGGCGCCGCGCCTTCCTATTAATGTATTTTCAATACATCTATTGGCCGGTCATGGCCCAGGTTTCGGGGCAGGGTGGCGGCATAAATAGTGTATTTTAAATATATCTTTTCATGGAGGGAGAGCCATGTACCAACAACTCGCTTGGCAGGTCACCTTGATCCTGGTGTCGGCGTTGGCGCTGGTCTTCGTGTTCGTGGCGCTGCGCGCCCGCCAGCACGCGGACTACGAGCCGATCCAGCACCGCGGCTATCGCATCCGCACGCGCTTTTTCTGGGCTCTGGTGCTGCTGGGCACGCCCACCCTGCTGTACAGCATGACCGATCTGCCCTACGCCGCCATGCGCGACCGGGGCGCGGCCGCGCAGGTCGTCGAGGTGGTCGGCCACCAGTGGTACTGGACCCTGAGCGGCAACACCGTCCGGGCCGGTCAGCCGGTGGAGTTCCGCATCACCAGCGCCGACGTCAACCACGGCTTCGCCGTTTACGACCCCGACATGCGCATCGTCGCCCAGACCCAGGCCATGCCCGAGTACGTCAACAAGGTGCGCTACACCTTCACCCGGCCCGGCACCTACAAGATCATGTGCCTGGAATACTGCGGCGTCGCCCATCAGAACATGATGGCCGAAATCCAGGTCCAGGAAAGCTAAGCGGAGGACAATGAAAATGAATGACGCGATCCAGAATCCCCTGACGCTGGCCGCCCGGCGCAGCGTGCTGGCCTACATGGCGACGGCGGCGGTGGTCTTGCTGCTGATGATGGTGTTCGGCCTGCTCATGCGCATGACCGAGGGCCAACTGCTGCCTATCGGCCCCGACCGCTTCTACCAGATCATGACCGTGCACGGCGCCGGCATGGTCGGCATCACCGCCCTCGGCAGCGCCGCCATCATGTGGTACTTCCTGAGCCAATACGTGAAGCTCAGCACCGGCATCTTCCTCGCCAATCTGGCGCTCTTTTTGATCGGCGTGGTGATGATCCTGGCCGGCGTCTTTCTCGGCGGCTTCGCCGGCGCCTGGACCTTCCTCTTCCCGCTACCGGCCATGTCCATGGGGCTGTGGGGCAAGGGGGCGGCGGCGCTCTTCCTGGGCGGGCTGCTTTTGATCGGCACCGGCTTCCTGCTCTTCTACCTGGATGCGGCGCGCGCCATCCTCGCCCGCTACGGCAATTTCGCCAACGCGCTCGGCTGGCCGCAGCTCTTCGGCAGGGTCGAGGGCTACGGCCCGCCGCCCACGGTGGTGGCGAGCACCATGGTGATCATCGTGGACACGCTCGGCATCGTCGCCGGGGCGAGCATCCTGACCATGAGCCTCATCAATCTCTACGTGCCGAGCTTCCGCATCGATCCGCTGCTCGCCAAGAACCTGATCTACTTCTTCGGCCACGTCTTCATCAACGCGGTCATCTACAAGGCGGTCATCGCCGTCTACGAGATCCTGCCGCGCTACACCAATCGGCCCTGGAAAGCGAACCGGGTCTTCCTGGCCGCCTGGACCGTCTCGACCGTGCTGGTGATCATCATCTATCCCCATCACCTGCTCATGGATTACGCCATGCCGCAGTGGATGCTGCTGATGGGGCAGATCATCTCCTACCTCAACGGCCTGCCGGTGCTGGTGGTCACCGCCTACGGCGCGCTGATGATCGTCTACCGCTCCGGCATCCGATGGGACATGGCCTCGGGCCTGCTCTTCCTGTCCATGTTCGGCTGGACCGGCGGCGTGGTGCCGGCCATCGTGGACGGCACCATCGTCATCAACCAAGTGATGCACAACACCCTGTGGGTGCCCGGCCATTTCCACTTCTACCTGCTGCTGGGCGTGGTCTCCATGTTCTTCGGCTTCATGTACTACCTGCTCAAATCCGGGCAGGCCGCGGATACCGGCCTGGACCGCGCCAGCCTGTGGCTCTACCTGCTGGGCGCCCTGGGCTTCGTGTTCAGCTTCCTCTACTCCGGCAAGGAGAGCGTGCCGCGCCGTTACGCGGTGCACCTGCCCGAGTGGGTGCCCTACGACCGCATCGCCTCGGTATTCGTGGCGCTGGTGGTGGCCGCGGTGCTGGTCTTCGTGGCGCGCTTCCTGCTGAGCCTGCCGCGCCTGGGCGCGGCGCGCCATGCGTAGCGTGCTCGCCGTGCTCGCCGTGTGCGCGCTGGGCACGGCGAGCCTCTGGCTGGGCACGGACGGGCTGCGCGCCTTCACCGCGGAAGGCGCCCGCCGCCTGGCCGTGCAGGAAAGGCCGCGGACGCTCCCCGCGGCCGTCCTGCAGGATCAGGACGGCCGCGCGTTCCGGCTGCAGGACTATCAGGGGCGGGTGGTGCTGGTGGAGTTCATCTACACCCGCTGCCTGACGGTCTGTTCCTCCCTGGGGGCGAGCTTCCAGCAGCTCTACCGACGCCTGCCAGCGCAGGGGAGGGCGGACGTGGTACTGCTCAGCATCAGCTTCGATCCCCGCCATGACGATCCGGCCCGCCTGCGGGATTACGCCCGGCGCTACGGCGCCGACGGCCGGCGCTGGCGCATCGCCCGCATCAATGACCCCGTCCAGCTGCAGGCGCTGCTCAAGGCTTTCGGCGTTACCGTGATTCCCGACACTTACGGCGGTTTCGAGCACAACGCGGCGATCCACGTGCTGAACCGCGGCGGGCGCCTGGCCGCCATCCACGATCCCGGCGACGTGCCGGGCGCCCTGCGCCGGGCGCGGACTCTGCCATGAGCGCCGGCACCCTGTCCGTGCGCCGCACGGAGGCGGGCCTGGCCCTGCTCGGCATCCTGGCGCTGCCGCTGGTGGCCGCCTGGCTGGAGGGCCACATGCTCGGCCACATGCTGGTGCAGATCCCCCTCCTGGTCGTGGCCGGCCATCTGCTGGGTCCGGCCGCGGCCCGGCGCTGGCCGCGGTGCCTGCGGGGCGGCAATCGCGGCGGCATCGCGGGCATCCTGCTGGCCAGCTTCACCCTGAGCTTCTGGATGCTGCCCCGTTCCCTGGACGCCGCGCTGGGCGAGCCCCTGATGGAGGCCGCCAAGTTCCTGTCCCTGCCGCTTTTGGCCGGCGTGCCACTGGCCTTGAGCTGGCCACGGCTGCATCCGGTGGCACGCGGCTTCGTCTGGGCCAACCTCATTTCCATGCTGGCCGTCATGGGCTGGCTGTACTTGGTAGCCCCGGTGCGCCTGTGCAACAGCTATCTGGTGGATCAACAGACCCTACTCGGCTGGGCGCTCCTGCTCCTGACCGCCCTCACCACCCTGGCCTGGGCAGCGGGCGTCTTTTTCGGCGGCACCAAAATGGCGGATAATGGAGCCGAATGTCGGGAACATTTCCGTTCCCCGCCCGTGGAGTCGTCGTGATGCGTTCCCTGCTCGCCGTTGCCGTCTTCTGCGCCGCGCTCTTCGGCTGTACCGAAAAGCCGCAGCCCGCGCCGCAGCCGTTCCAGTCCACCGACATCAGCCAAGCCGGCTACGATGCCGACTTCCGCCTGACCGACCACCACGGCCAGCCGCGCCGCCTGGCCGACTTCCGGGGCAAGGTGGTGCTCATGAGCTTCGGCTACACCCACTGTCCCGACGTCTGTCCCACCACGCTGGCCGAGCTGGCGCAGGTGCGCAAGAAACTGGGGTCGGCGGCGCAGGATGTGCAGGTGCTCTTCGTCACCGTGGACCCCGAGCGCGACACGCCGGCGGCACTGGCCGAGTACGTGCCCTATTTCGATCCCACTTTCCTCGGGCTCTACGGCGACCCGGCGGCCATCGCCAGGACCGCCAAGAACTTCCACGTCTACTACAAAAAGCAGCCGTCCGGCTCCGCGGCGGGCTACGCCATGGACCACACGGCCGGCACCTACATCTTCGACCGCCGGGGCCGCCTGCGCCTGATGGCCGGCTATGGCTCGGGGGCGGACGTCATTGCCCACGACGTGAAGCTGCTGCTGGCGGAGCAGGGGGGCTGACGTGCACGCAAGGAGGTCGATATGAAGGAGATTCCCGCCGGAATGCAGCCCTACAAGCGCACCGCCGTCTTCACCGAAGCCAGCATGCCCGCCGCTCTGCGCGCCCGTCACAACACCAAGCCCGGCGCTTGGGCGCGCATCGTGGTGCTGTCGGGCCGGCTGCGTTACCGCATCGAGAGCGATCCGCCCGAGGAATGGGAGCTGACGCCGGAACGGCCCGGCGTCATCGAGGAATCGGTCTACCACGCAGTGGAGCCGCTGGGGTCGGTCAGCTTCTATCTGGAGTTTTACAAGCAGCCGGACACCGATGCGGCGCGCCTGGCGCGCCCCATGGATCGGGAGCTGGGATTCCGGGAGGACGGCGGGGACTAGTCAGCCGAGCTGAGCTGCACGGTCACCGGTTGGTGAATGCCCAGCAGAGGAGCGAGGCGCCCGCCGTTGCCCAGCAGGTCCTCCAAGGTATAGCGGTCGAGGACGCACAGGAAGGCGTCGCGCGCTTCCGCCAGCACGCCTTTCAGGCGGCATGCGGGATTGAGCGGGCAGTCGCCCTTGCCGCTGCCCAGGCACTCGACGATGCTCAGATCGCTTTCCGTATGCCTGACCACGTCGCCCACGCGGATCAGCGCCGGCGCCCGGCCCAGGCGCAGCCCGCCGCCCTTGCCGGGCGAGGTCAGGATGAAGCCGGCCTTGGCCAGGTTGTGCACCACCTTCATCAGATGGTTCTTGGAGATGCCGTAGCTCGTGGCGATTTCCTGAATGGTGACCGGCCGGTCCTTCTGCAGACCGAGGTAGATCAGCACGCGCAGGGCGTAATCGGTGTAGCGGGTCAGTTGCATGCGTGGTTCCGTGCACTTGGTAACTATTCTTAGACAGTGGTTATTTTTGCCGGTTTCATCTAAGTTGAAGCCGGCCAGTCGCCGGATCCGCCGGCTGCGTTCTGCATGGGCCTTAAGCCGGATGCCGCGACCGCGTCCGGCGTTAAATGTTTCCCGAATTGTGCCGTAAAGCATAACACGGCTTCACCCGGACAATGATTACGGTTTGGTCACTCGAGGGCACGTCATGCAACCCAGCATTCTGAGAAACATGCTCTTTTCCTTTCTGGGCTTCGGTCTGCTCATGGGCGCGGTGTTTCCCTTCTACGCCAACCTCTTCGTCCAGTGGAAGCCGGGCATGCTGGTCTTCTTCGTGGCCGGCTGCCTGGTGGCCGGATTGATGATCGGCATCATCAACTACATGATCTTCAAGCGCGTGCTGCTGAGCAAGCTGCAGCGCATCTCCGTGGTGGCCAACGCCATCAGCCAGAACGACCTCACCCACCACTGCCAGATGCAGAGCGCCGACACCATCGGCGCGATCGTGCGCAGCTTCAACCAGATGGCTTCCAACCTGCGCGAGCTGATCGGCAAGGTGGCCAGTCTCGGCCAGGCGGTGGACGAGGGGGCCCACTCCATCCAGGGCATCATGGTGCAGGTCAACCAGCAGCTGATCACCCAGGAAGAGGGCGCCCGGCAGATCACCCGCGCCGTCGGCGACCTGTCCAGCACCGTGGCCGAGATCGCCCAGCATGCCGCCGAGGTGGCGGCGTCGGCGCAGAAGGCCGAGGACCTGGCGCGCTCGGGCGGCCAGGTGGTGCAGGACACCATCGGCGGCATGCAGCGCATCGAGCGGGCGGTCAGCGAGGCCGCCAAGGCGGTGGGCAGCCTGGGGCAGCAGTCCGACCAGATCGGCGCCATCGTGGCGGTGATCAACGACATTGCCGAGCAGACCAACCTGCTGGCCCTGAACGCCGCCATCGAGGCGGCGCGCGCCGGCGAGCAAGGGCGCGGCTTCGCCGTGGTCGCCGACGAGGTGCGCAAGCTGGCGGAAAAGACCGGCAACGCCACCCGCGAGATCGACGGCATGATACAACGCATCCAGCAGGAAACCCGCAACGCGGTGGCCACCATGCACAGCGGCACCCAGGAGGTGCGCCAGGGGGTGGACAAGGCCCATGCCGCCGGCGACGCCCTGCAGGAGATCGTGCACAGCATCGGCAACGTGAGCGGCATGATCCAGCAGATCGCTGCCGGCGCCGAGGCCCAGGCCAGCGTGGTGGAGGCCATCGAGGCGCGGGTGCAGGAGATCGACAGCCTGACCGCGCAGACCGCCAGCGAAACCCGGGAGGCGGAGGCGACCAGCGATGCCCTGGCCAAGCGGGCCGCTGACCTGAGCCAGATGCTGCGCAGCTTCAAGGTAAAGTAATCCGGGCGGCGCCGTTGCGCGGCCCTTGCCGCGCCCCCGCTCCTTGCCGCAAACTGTGGGCACCTGCTTTTCCACCGTTTGAGGCGTGTTCATGTCATCCAGCAAGGATTCCTTCGATCTTCTCGTCATCGGCAGCGGCCCGGGAGGCTACCGGGCGGCGGTGCTGGCCGCCCTGCGCGGGCAAAAGGCCGCCATCGTCGAGCGCCACACCTGGGGTGGCACCTGCCTGAACCGCGGCTGCGTGCCCAAGAAGGACTGGCACTACAGCGCCAAGCTGATCCGCAAGAGCCGCGCCTTCGCCGAGCGCGGGCTCGTCGCCGACGGCGCCCTGCGCGGCGACATGCAGCAGGCCTGGCAGCACCAGCGCAAGGTGGTGGAGACGGTGCGGGCCAGTTACGTGGACTACCTGCAGCGCCTCGGCGCCCAGCAGCTGGAGGGCCACGGCCGCTTCCTCGACGCGCACACGGTGGAGGTGGAGGGCCGGAGCGGCAGGCAGCGCGTCAGCGCCGAGCACATCATCATCGCCACCGGCTCGGCGCCCATCACTCCGGCGGGCCTGGCGCTCATCCCCGGCAAGCTCATCAACAGCGACATGCTCTACGACGACGGCGTGCCGCCCGGCGACCGGGTGGCCATCATCGGCGGCGGCGTGATCGGCGTGGAGTTTGCCTTCATCTTCCAGATGCTGGGCAAGCAGGTGGAGTGGCTGGTGGACGCCAAGCCCCTGTCCAAGAGCCTGTACAGCCCGCAGGCCCTCGGCACCCTGATGAAGGCGCTGAAGAGCGCGGGCGTCGGGCCCAAGACCCGTTGCCGGGTGCAGGCGGTGGCGGAGACCGCCGCCGGCCTCGAGCTGCAGCTCTGCGGCGGCGAGACCGTCACCGTGGACTGGGCCGTGCTGGCCACCGGCCGCCGTCCCTACACGGCGGAGTTGGGCCTGGAGCACACGGGCGTGCAGCTCGACGAGCGCGGCTTCGTGCGGACCAATGACTATCTGCAGACCGCCGAGCCCCACATCTACGCCATCGGCGACGTGGTGGGCCCCTACATGAATGCCAACCAGGCCCTGGCCGACGCCACCCTGGCGGTGCACAACATCATCGACGGCAACAGCCGCGTGCGCAAACCCCTGTGGGTGCCGGAGCTCGTGTACTCCGCCGTAGAGATGGGGCGCCTGGGCCTGAACGACGACATGGCCGAGGACGAGGGCTTCGAGCCCGCCGTCGGCTTTGCCGCCTTCGAGACCTCGCCGCGCGCCCTGGGCCAGGACGACACGGAAGGCTTCGTGCGCCTGCTAGCCGACATGGACAGCGGCGAGCTCCTGGGCGGCGAGATCGTCGGCGACGAGGCCGGCGAACTCATCCACCTGCTCGCCCTGGCACCCGACCGCGACACCGCCCTGCGCTGGATCGCCAACGGCCACTTCAACCACCCGGCCCGCTCCGAGGAGTTGCTCAACGCCACCGAGACCCTGGCGGCGCAATGGGGCCTGGCGGAGGAGATCTTTTCCCGCTAGGGGATGCGTGCCGAACAGCGAGGCTGGAGTCGTTCCGGCAACGGCCGGCTCCATCTGCGTCCCTGCTGTCGTGGCCGCCTGCAGGCGCGGGCTTGCCCTCGATCCAAGGGCGACCGAAACGGTTGACCGCGAGCCAATCCGCGCCTACCGCGCGAAGGCCGCTGCCCGGGCATCCGCTACGGCCGGCCCTCGCCCTGCCCGCTCCCAGGGGGAGCGGGTATTCAGGGCGTGGGACGCGGTACCGCGCCAAGCCCTGGCGGGCCGCCATCCTGGTTCGTAGGAGCGGGCTGGCCCGCGATCCCAGGGTGGCCGGCCGCGACCTTTATCGCGGGCCAGCCCGCTCCTACAGCCGGTGGCAATAGCGGGGTCAGGGGTTTGGTTTTTCCACCCCATGGTTCCGCCGCGCCGCGCGGGGCCGGCGGGAAATGCAGGAGCGAGCTCGCTCGCGATGGCTTCCCGATCGGCACAGTGGATCGCGAGCCAGCTCGCTCCTACCGCCACTGGCGGCAGCAACGAGGGAGCGCCTGTCTGAGCCAGCGCGGCCGGCGAGTCAGGCAACGGGTGCTGCCCGTTTTTGTGAGCCGCAGGCGAGAGTGAGCGCGGCGAACGGCAAAACGACCAACGGGAGTTTACCGCTGCGCTTTCGGCGCCTATGGCGCCTCATGAAACGGGCGCTGCCCGTTTTCGCGAGCCGCAGGCGAGAGTGAGTGCAGCGAACGGCAAAGGAGGCTGCCGCCGGGCAACCTCTGCCATCCAGTTCCCACGGGCGCCAGCCGGCGCTTCATCCAACGACACCGCTGCACTTTGCCCGCACTCACCCCGATCCGATCCGCCCCTGCAGCCACCCGCTGATGTCCCCGATCTCCGCCGCGCACACGGAGTGCGCCATGGGATAGTGTCGCCAGTCCACCGGATAGCTGCGGCTGTCCAGCTGGTGCCGCGCGTCCTCGGCCAGGGTCAAGGGTACGACCGGGTCGTAGTCGCCGTGCGCCAGGAAGATGGGTGTGCCGCGGTTGGCGGCGCTGGCCTCCGTGTCCAGGCTGGCTGGGAATGGCAGATAGGTGGACAGGGCCAGGATGCCGGCCAGTTTCGCCGGGTAGCGCAGGCCGGCGTGCAGGGCGATCACGCCGCCTTGGGAGAAGCCCGCCAGCAGCAGGCGTTCCGCCGGAATGCCGCGCTGGCGCTCGCGGTCGAGCAGGGCGGAGGCCGCCTGCAGCGACTGGCGGATGCCCGCTTCGTCCACCTGCCGGCCAAGGTCCGGGTGCGCGATGTCGTACCAGGCCCGCATCACATAGCGGCCGTTGATGGTCACCGGTTGGCGGGGCGCGTGGGGGAAGACGAAGCGCAGGCCGAGGCTGCGCGGCAGCCGCAGCTCCGGCACGAAGGGCTCGAAATCATGGCCGCTCGCCCCCAGCCCGTGCAGCCAGACGATGCTGGCGGTGACCGGCGACGCGGTTTCCACCTCTACGGTGGACAGTAACGGTTGCTCTGGCATGGTCCTCGATTCCCTCCTGGTTTGCGCGTGATACCGCCGCCTTGTGCACCTTCGATGCCGCCCTGCCTGCTCCCGTCCGCGGCATGGCAAAGATGCGCCGGAGGCCGGCCGCGGGCACATCCGTCGAAGGTCTCTTCCTTATCCTGGGCTGCTCTGCCTCGAATATGCAAGTTGCTGACTCGGCAGGCACGATGACGACGATCAAACACTTTCGGTGGCGGCGGACGCGGTTTGCCCGGGAGATCCTGATGGTGCTCGCCATCAAGGCCGTGCTCCTGCTGGTCCTGAAGCTGGCCTTTTTCAGCGATCCGCTGAGCGCACGCCTGAGTGTCGAGGACGTCAGCCGCGCCCTGCTGGGCACGCAGCAGGTGGAGCCGCGCAGCCATCCGTCTCGCTAGCCCATCCAGGGGGCGCCATGTTCAACGAAACGCTGGTCGATCTGTCGCGGCTGCAGTTCGCCATCACCGCCATCTTCCACTTCTTCTTCGTGCCCCTGACCATCGGCCTGGGCTTCATCCTGGCCATCATGGAAACGGTCTACGTGATGACCGGCCGGGAAATCTACAAGGAGATGGTGCGCTTCTGGGGCAAGCTCTTCGGCATCAACTTCGCCATGGGCGTTACCACCGGCCTGACCATGGAGTTCCAGTTCGGCACCAACTGGGCCTATCTCTCCCACTACGTGGGCGACATCTTCGGCGCGCCGCTGGCCATCGAGGCGCTGACCGCCTTCTTCCTGGAATCCACCCTGATCGGCCTGTTCTTCTTTGGCTGGGAGCGCCTGTCCAAGCTCCAGCACCTGGTCGTCACCTATCTCATGGGCCTCGGGGCCAACACCTCGGCCCTGTGGATCCTCATTGCCAACGGTTGGATGCAGAACCCGGTGGGAGCGACCTTCAGCCCCGAGTCCATGCGCATGGAAGTGGTGGACTTCTGGGCGATGCTCTTCAATCCGGACGCCCAGGCCAAGTTCGTGCACACGGTCAGCGCCTCCTACGTCACCGGCTCCCTCTTCGTGCTCGGCATCAGCGCTTACTACCTCCTGAAGGGGCGCGACGTCGCCTTCGCGCGCAAGTCCTTCCGCATTGCCGCCGCCTTCGGCTTCGCCTCGGCGCTGTCGGTGATCGTGCTCGGCGACGAGTCCGGCTACGCCGTGACCGAACTCCAGCAGACCAAGCTGGCCGCCATGGAGGCGATCTGGGACACCGAGGAGCCGCCGGCCGCCTTCAAGCTCTTCGCCATCCCCGACGAGGAAAACCGGACCAACCGCTACGAGATCAAGATTCCCTACCTGATGGGCATCATCGGCACGCGCTCCCTGTCCACCCCCATCCTGGGCATGAACGATCTGGTGCGCATCAACGAGCAGCGCGTGCGCAGCGGCGCCGTGGCGGTGGCGGCGCTGGCCCAAGTGCGCGCCGATCCCCGGGACGAGGCGGCGAAGCAGCGCTTCCAGGCGCACATCAACGATCTCGGCTTCGGCCTGCTGCTGCGCTACACCAAAGACGTGAACCAAGCCACGCCGGCCATGGTCCGGCAGGCCGCCCTGGACACCATTCCCAAGATCTGGCCCATGTTCTGGAGCTTCCGCGTCATGGTGCTGCTGGGCTTTGCCTTCCTGGTGCTCTTCGGCTTCGCCCTGTACTACTCGGTCAAGGGCAACTTCGCGGAGAAGCGCTGGCTGCTGCGCTGGGCCCTGTGGTTCATTCCCATGCCCTGGGTAGCCAGCGAGCTCGGCTGGTTCGTGGCCGAGTACGGCCGCCAGCCCTGGACCATTTACGGCTTCCTGCCCACGCACTTTTCCGTGTCGCCCATTTCCCTGGGGGAGATCTACCTGTCCCTGTCCGCCTTCATTCTGTTTTACAGCGTGCTCTTTGCCATCGAGCTCTATCTCATGGTGAAGTACGCCCGCCAGGGCCCGGGCGTGCTGCGCGCCGGCCGCGACAGCGACGAACTCCCGTCCGCCCCACGCACGGAGGCCTGAGCCATGCTCGACTACGAGGTGCTGAAGTTCATCTGGTGGCTGCTCCTGGGCGTGCTGCTGATCGGCTTTGCCGCCACCGACGGCTACGACATGGGCATCGGCACGCTGCTGCCCTTCGTGGGCCGCAGCGACGCGGAGCGGCGCGTGATGCTCAACGTCATGGGACCGCACTGGGACGGCAACCAAGTCTGGTTCATCACCGCCGGCGGCGCGCTCTTCGCCGCCTGGCCGGCGGTCTACGCCGCTTCCTTCTCGGGCTTCTACATCGCCGTTCTGGCGGCCTTGTGGACGCTTTTCCTGCGGCCGGTGGCCTTCGAGTACCGCAGCAAGCGCACCGATTTGCGCTGGCGCAGCCTGTGGGACTGGAGCCTCTTCGCGGGCTCGGCGGTGCCGGCGCTCATCTTCGGCGTGGCTTTCGGCAACCTGCTGCAGGGCGTGCCCTTCCATTACGATACTTATCTGCGGCCGCTGTACACCGGCAGCTTCTGGGAGCTCCTGAATCCCTTCGCGCTGCTGGCCGGGGTCATCAGCCTGTCCATGCTGGTCTTCCACGGCGCCAATTACCTGATGATCCGCACCGAAGGCATCATCTTCGAGCGCGCCCGCCAGGCGAGCCTGCTGGCCGGCAGCGTGATGCTGCTCGCCTTCGCCCTGGCGGGCGTCTGGGTTGCCACTGGCATCAACGGCTACGTAGTCACCAGCAGCGCGCCCGCCTGGGCGGTGCCCAACCCCATGGCCAAGACGGTGGCGGTGGAGACCGGCGCTTGGCTGCGCAACTACGCCGCCTATCCGTCGACCGTCCTGCTGCCCGTTGCCGCCTTCCTCGGCGGCCTCCTGGGCATCCTCTTCGCCGCGCGCCGGCGGCCCGGGCTGGCCACCCTGTCGTCCGTGACCGCCCTGGCGGGGATCATCGGCACCGCCGGCGTGTCCATGTTCCCCTTCGTCATGCCGTCCAGCACCGACCCGCGCAGCAGCCTGACGGTGTGGGACGGCACCTCCAGCCACATGACCCTGGCCATCATGTTCTGGGTCACGGTGGTTTTCATGCCGTTGATCCTGGCCTACACCACCTGGGCCTACCGGGTGATGTGGGGCAAGGTCACGGAACGCTTCATCCATTCCCACGATCATACCGTTTATTGAGAGGGACCATGTGGTACTTTGCCTGGATACTGGGTGTCACGATGGCGATCCTGCTGGCCGTTCTGAATGCCATGTGGAGCGAGCTGCTGGGGAGCGATGAAAACTTGGACGCGGCCCCGGAATATCCCGACCTGGATCGCAGGCCCTAGTCCATTCCGTAGCTGAAACCAGCAAGGAGGGTGTTATGGCGCACATAGTCATTGTCGGAGCGGGGACGGGGGGGATGCCGGCGGCGTATGAGCTGCGGGCGGCGTTGGGGCGCGCGCACCGGATCACGGTGGTCAACGCCACCGACTACTTCCAGTTCGTGCCCTCCAATCCATGGGTGGGGGTGGGCTGGCGCACGCGCGCCGACATCAGCTTCCCGATCCGCCCCTACCTGGAGCGCAAGGACATCGCCTTCATCGCCCAGCCGGTCACCCGCATCGCCGCCGACCAAAACCGCCTGACCCTGGCCGACGGCCAGACGCTGGACTACGACTACCTGGTGCTGACCACCGGCCCCAAGCTGGCCTTCGACGAGGTGCCGGGCGCCGGGCCGCACGGCGGCTACACGCAGTCGGTGTGCACCGTCGAGCACGCCGAAGCCGCCTATGCCGCCTACCAGGACTTCCTCAACGCCCCCGGCCCGGCCATCATCGGCGCCTTCCAGGGCGCCAGCTGCTTCGGCCCGGCCTACGAGTACGCCTTCATCCTGGAAGCCGATCTGCGCAAGCGCCGGCTGCGCGATCGCGTGCCGATGACCTACGTCACCTCAGAGCCCTACATCGGCCACCTGGGCCTGGGCGGAGTGGGCGACTCCAAGGGCCTCCTGGAGCACGAGCTGCGGAACCGCCACATCCAGTGGATCACCAACGCCAAGGTCACCCGGGTGGAAGCGGGCACCATGCACGTGGCCGAGCACAATGCCCAGGGCGAGGTGATCCAGGAGCACGCGCTGCCCTTTGCCTTTTCCATGATGCTGCCGGCCTTCAAGGGCGTGGACGCGGTGGCGGCGGTGGCGGGCCTGTGCAATCCGCGCGGCTTCGTGCTGGTCGATGCGCACCAGCGCAGCCCGCGCTATCCCAACATCTTCGCCGCCGGCGTCGGCATCGCCATCCCGCCGGTGGAAGCCACGCCGGTGCCGACCGGCGCGCCGAAGACCGGCTACATGATCGAGTCGATGGTCACCGCCATCGTCCACAACCTGCGCGACGAGCTGGCCGGCCGCCCGGTCCAGGCGCAGGGCACCTGGAACGCCATCTGCCTGGCCGACATGGGCGACACCGGCGCCGCCTTCGTGGCGCTGCCGCAGATCCCGCCGCGCAACGTCAACTGGTTCAAGCAGGGCAAGTGGGTGCACCTGGCCAAGATCGCCTTCGAAAAATACTTCATCCGCAAAATGAAGGCCGGCACCTCCGAACCCGTCTACGAAAAATACATGCTCAAGGCTCTGGGCATCGAACGACTGAAGGAACACGCC
>NZ_AUIS01000034.1 GCF_000423825.1 Thermithiobacillus tepidarius DSM 3134 | reverse complement strand
TCACGTGCATCTTGACGTTGTCGCCGGGCATCACCATCTCCACGCCCTCCGGCAGCTCGCAGGCGCCGGTGACGTCGGTGGTGCGGAAGTAGAACTGCGGCCGATAGCCATTGAAAAACGGCGTGTGCCGGCCACCCTCTTCCTTGCTCAGCACGTACACCTCCGCTTCAAAGCGGGTGTGCGGCTTGATCGAGCCGGGCTTGGCCAGCACCTGGCCGCGCTCGACTTCGTCTTTCTTGGTGCCGCGCAGCAGCGCGCCGATGTTGTCGCCCGCCTGCCCCTGATCCAGGAGCTTGCGGAACATCTCCACGCCGGTGATGGTGGTCTTGCTGGTCGGCCGGATGCCGACGATCTCGACTTCATCGCCCACCTTGACGATGCCGCGCTCCACGCGCCCGGTCACCACCGTGCCGCGCCCGGAGATGGAGAACACGTCCTCGACCGGCATCAGGAAGGGCTTGTCGATGGCGCGCTCGGGCAGCGGGATGTAGGAGTCCATCGCCTCGGCCAGCTTGTAGATGGCCGGCTCGCCGATGTCGCTCTGGTCGCCTTCCAGCGCCTTCAGGGCCGAGCCGATCACCACCGGGGTGTCGTCGCCGGGGAATTCGTACTTGTCCAGCAGCTCGCGCACTTCCATCTCGACGAGCTCCAGGAGCTCGGCGTCGTCGACCATGTCGGCCTTGTTCAGGAACACCACGATGTAGGGCACACCCACCTGGCGGGCCAGCAGAATGTGCTCGCGGGTCTGCGGCATCGGGCCGTCGGCCGCCGACACCACCAGGATCGCGCCGTCCATCTGCGCCGCACCGGTGATCATGTTCTTGACGTAGTCGGCGTGGCCCGGGCAGTCCACGTGGGCGTAGTGCCGGCTCTCGGTCTCGTACTCCACGTGCGAGGTGGCAATGGTGATGCCGCGCTCGCGCTCCTCGGGCGCATTGTCGATCTGGCTGTAGTCGCGAAACTCGCCGCCAAACTTGGTCGACAACACCTTCGTCAACGCCGCCGTCAACGTGGTCTTCCCATGGTCCACGTGACCAATCGTCCCGACATTCACATGCGGCTTCGTGCGCTCAAACTTTCCTTTGGACATTGCGATCTCCCATGAACCACCGGCCGGTGGCGTCAACTAACACACGGTTCTTGGTATAACAAAATTGGAGCCCACAACCGGACTTGAACCGGTGACCTCTTCCTTACCAAGGAAGTGCTCTACCGACTGAGCTATGTGGGCGCAAGCTTCGCTTTTGGAGCGGGCGATGGGAATCGAACCCACACCATCAGCTTGGAAGGCTGAGGTTCTACCATTGAACTACGCCCGCAAAACCTTCCACTTTCAGTCAACATCCCTGGGTCACGCACTGCCGCAGGGCCAAAATGGTGGAGGGGGGAGGATTCGAACCTCCGAAGGCAGAGCCGTCAGATTTACAGTCTGATCCCTTTGACCGCTCGGGAACCCCTCCGCATTAAACGCACAATAATGCTGAAAGCCGTTACACCTGTCAAGCACGACCTCGCCAGCCGGGAGCAGCGGGGAGACCGGCTCCCGTCCGTCTTGCGGCGGCGGGGCACAGGGGATGCATATCGTACTGTCTGGAAGGACGGATGGCAAATGGCAAATACGGTCGCGCGCCGCGTCGCCGTCCGGCCGCTCAGGGGCGCGCCGGCCGACCGCCGCGCTGCAACGCGTTCATGGCCGCCAGCAGCGCAAAGGACACCAGCAGGAGCACCAGGGCGTAGGCGTGCGCCGCCGCGTAATTCAGTTGCTGCACTTCATCATAGAGGGCGATGGAAGCCACCCGCGTTTCGCCGGGGATGTTGCCGCCCAGCATGAGCACCACGCCGAACTCGCCCATGGTGTGGGCGAAGCTCAGGGTAACCCCGACGCCGATGCCGCGCCTCGCGGCCGGCAGGAGGATGCGCCAGAAGCGCTGCCACGGGCTCGCCCCCAGGGCCGCCGCCGCCGCGACCAGGTCCGGATCCACGCCCTTGAAGGCCGCCTGGAACGGCTGCACGGCAAAGGGCAGGCTGTAAAGCACCGAGCCGACCACCAGCCCGGCGAAGCTGAAGGTCAGCGACAGCCCGAAGGTGTCCAGCCAAAAGCGGCCGATAGGGCTCTGGGGTGCCAGCAGGATCAGCAGGTAAAAGCCGATGACGGTGGGCGGCAACACGATCGGCAGGGAGATCAGGGTCTCGACCAGGGCCACGCCGCGCCAGCGGCTCTGGTTCAGCCAATAGGCCAGCGGAATGCCCAGCAACAGCAGGATGAGCGTGGCGCTGAAGGCCAGGCGCACGGTCAGCCAGAGGGCCTGCCACAGCTCCGCCGGCAGGCCGTGCAAGGCGGTGATCAACCCGGTCACGGCTTACTCGGGCAGCAGGAAGCCGTAGCGGTTGAAGACGGCGCGTGCTTCGGCGGAGCGCAGGAATTCGATGTAAGCCCGTGCCAGGGGATTGGCCGCCCCGCGCCGGGTCAGCACCAAACCCTGGTCCATGCGCGGATAGCTGTCCAGGGGCACGGCGTAATAGCTGCCCTGCCCCGCCAGCTTGGGCGACTTGAGCAGGGACAGGGCGACGACCCCCACGTCGGCATTGCCGCTTTGCACGAACTGGGCGGTCTGCGAAATGTTCTCCCCCATGATCAGGCGGCCCTGCACTGCATCCCAGACGCCGGCGCGCGCCATGGCGGACTGCGCGGCCCGGCCGTAGGGAGCGTGGCTTGGGTTGGCGATGGCAATGCGCCGCACCGCGGGGTCTTTCAGCACGACCAAGCCGCGGGATACATCGACATCGCGGCGCAACGTCCACAGGGCAATGCGTCCGATGGCATAGCGGGTCAAACTCGCCGGGTCCGCCAGCCCGGCCTGGACCAGGGCCTGGGGATACTTCATGTCGGCCGACAAGAATACATCATAGGGGGCGCCGCCCTGGATCTGGGCGAAGAAATTGCCGGAAGAGCCGGTGGACAACTTGACATCGGCCTGCGGGTGCTGTTTTTTGAAAAGGGCGTTGAGGTCGTCCAGGCAATAGACCAGATCCGCCGCCGCGGCGATGCGCAGGGACTCGGCCTGGAGCGGCAGCGGCAGCAGCGCGAGCAGGATAAGAAACAGACGTTTTAGCATTGGGCTCCACCGAAACAGTTGCGGATTGCAGCCGGTACCCGGCCCGGAAATGGTATAAGGCTCCGCCCGCACGGGCAATTAAAAACTTGCCGATACCATCATAAACCCCACGCAGTATGTCACATGGCATGTCCGCCGAGCAGAGAAACCAGCGGCCGGCATTTATCAGACTTAGGTTATTTTTGGGGAAATGGCGTCACGGCTATAGTCTAGGTGGCTTGCCCTGCCCGCACCTATTCCATGCTGCCCAGTCACCAAGAACGAACATTCGCCCCGGCCGTTGCGCATGAATGCCCGGCGGGGAGCCAAGCCCGCCTGCCGCGCCGGCGGCGCCAGGGTCACGAACGGAGGAAAGAAGATGCAGGTATGGCCAGGAAGCTCTTACCCGCTGGGTGCCACCTGGGATGGCAACGGGGTCAATTTCGCCATCTACTCCGAAAACGCGACCAAGATCGAATTGTGCCTGTTCGATGCCGACGGCAACGAGGAACGGGTGCGCCTGCGGGAGCAGACAGCCTTCGTCTGGCACTGCTACATCCCCGGCCTGAAGCCGGGCCAGCGCTATGGTTATCGGGTGCACGGCCCCTACGAGCCGGAGCAAGGGCTGCGCTTCAATCCCAACAAGCTGCTGCTCGACCCCTATGCCAAGGCCATCGATGGCGTCGAGGACTGGGAAGCTGGCCTGTTCGGCTACGTGCTGGGCAACCCCGATCTGGATCTCGTGATGGACGAGCAGCTTTCCAGCGGCGCGCCCAAGTCGGTGGTGGTCGACCCCCATTTCGACTGGCAGGGGGACGGCGGTCCGAACATCCCTTGGCACAAGTCGGTGATCTACGAGACCCACGTCAAGGGGCTGACCATGCAGCATCCGGACGTGCCCGAACACCTGCGCGGCACCTATGCCGGCCTTGCCAGTCCCGCCATCGTGAAATACCTCAAGGAGCTGGGCATCACGGCCGTGGAGCTGCTGCCCGTGCACCAGCACGTGGATGACCATTATCTGGTGGAAAAAGGCCTGCGCAATTACTGGGGCTACAACACCATCGGCTTCTTCGCCCCGGATATCCGCTACAGCAGCAACAAGGAGGCCGGCGCCCAGGTCCAGGAGTTCAAGGAGATGGTGCGCACGCTGCATCAGGCCGGCATCGAGGTGATCCTGGACGTGGTCTACAACCATACGGCGGAAGGCAACCATCTCGGCCCCACCCTGTGCTTCCGCGGCATCGACAATCCCACCTACTACCGCCTGGTGGACGGCCAGCCGCGCTACTACATGGACTACACCGGCACCGGCAACAGCCTGAACGTGCGCCACCCGCAAACCCTGCAGCTGATCATGGACAGCCTGCGCTACTGGATCACCGAGATGCACGTGGACGGCTTCCGCTTCGATCTCGCCGCCACCTTGGCGCGCGAACTGCATGACGTGGACCGCCTGTCCGGCTTCTTCGACATCATCCACCAGGATCCGGTGATCTCGCAGGTCAAGCTCATCGCCGAGCCCTGGGACGTGGGCGAGGGCGGCTATCAGGTGGGCAACTTCCCGGTGCGCTGGGCCGAATGGAACGGCAAGTACCGCGACACCATGCGCCGCTTCTGGCGCGGCGATCCGGGCTTGATGGCGGAGTTCGGCTATCGGCTGACCGGCAGCAGCGATCTCTATCAGAACGACGGCCGCCGCCCCTACTCCAGCATCAACTTCATCACCGCCCACGACGGCTTCACGCTGCGCGACCTGGTCAGCTACAACCACAAGCACAACGATGCCAACTGCGAGGACAACCGCGACGGCACCGACGACAATCTGAGCTGGAACTGCGGCGCCGAAGGCGAGACGGACGATCCGCTGGTCAATGGCCTGCGGCGTCGCCAGATGCGCAATTTTCTGGCCACCCTGCTGCTGTCCCAGGGCACGCCCATGCTGCTGGGCGGCGATGAACTGGGCCGCAGCAAGGGCGGCAACAACAACACCTACTGTCAGGACAACGAGCTCAACTGGTATGACTGGCAGCTGGATGCGGAAAGCAGCGCGCTGCTGGATTTCGTCAAGCGGCTGGTGCATCTGCGCCTCGAGCATCCGGCGCTGCACCGCAGCAAGTTCTTCAAAGGCCGGCCGATCCGCGGCTCGGATGCGAAGGACATCATGTGGCTGGCCCCGGGCGGCAACGAAATGACCGATGCCGATTGGAGCGGCCAAGAGCACGGCACGCTGGGCGTGCTCCTGGCAGGCGATCCGCTGGAAGAGGTGGACGAGCACGGCCGGCTGCTGCACGACGACGGATTTCTGCTGATCTTCAATGCCAGCCCGCAGGGCGTGGAATTCATCCTGCCCGCCTTCAAAGGGCCCTGGGAGCTGCTGCTCGACACGACCCAGGAACGAGTGCCCGAGGGGGGCATCATCCACGAGGGCAAAATCAAGGTTTACGCCCACTCCCTGCGGCTCTACCGCTGTCCAAGGGAGGCATGATGGTTCCCCGACTAGGCGCCCAACCGACAGAACGCGGCTGCTGCTTTCGGCTGTGGAGCACGCGCGCCCGGCGCGCCGGCGTGGTGCTCTATGACCAGCGCGGCCAGGAAACGGCCGAACATCCCCTGACGCCCAAGGGCGACGGCATCTTCGAGACGGAGCTGGCCGGCGCGCAGGCAGGCGTCCGCTACAAATTCCGCCTGGATGACGGCCCGCCCCTGCCCGACCCCTACGCACGCTATCTGCCGGATGGGGTGCACGGTCCGGCGGAGGTGATGTCCGGCAGCTACAGCTGGCGCCATACCGATTGGGCCGGCCTGCCGCTGGAGCGGCTGGTCATCTACGAGCTGCACGTGGGCACCTTCACGCCCGAAGGCACCTTTGCCGCGGCCCGGGCGCATCTGCCCTACCTGGCCGACCTGGGCGTCAGCGCCGTCGAGCTCATGCCGGTGGCGGCTTTTCCCGGCCAGCGCGGTTGGGGCTATGACGGCGTCGCCCATTTCGCCCCCCATGCCGCCTACGGCACCCCGGACGAGCTGCGCGAACTGGTGGATGCCGCCCATGGCCTCGGCATGGCGGTGCTGCTGGATGTGGTCTACAACCACTGGGGCCCCGACGGCAATTATCTGAGCGCCTACAGCCCCGAGTACTTCACCAGCGCGCACAAGACACCGTGGGGGGACGCGCCCAACTTCGACCAGGCGCACTCGGCCTACATGCGCGCCTACGTCCTCGACAACGCCCGCTACTGGCTGGAAGAGTTCCGCTTCGACGGGCTGCGCCTGGATGCCACCCACAGCATCCAGGACGACAGCCCGCAGCACATCCTGGCCGCGCTGGCCGAACGCGTGAAGGCTCTGCCGGGCGGCAAGCTGCTCATCGCCGAGGATGAGCGCAACCTGCCCCGGCTGGTCACCGACTACGGCCTGGATGCCGTCTGGGCCGACGACTTCCATCACCAGGTGCACGTCCTGCTGACCCGGGAGCACGACGGCTATTACGCCGACTACCGCCCCGAACTGGTGGATTTGGCCAAGACCATCCACGGCGGCTGGCTCTACCAAGGCGAGATCTCGCCGCACCTGGACCGCCCGCGCGGCGAGCCGGCCACCGCCCTGGAGGCCGCCTCGCTGGTCTACTGCATCCAGAACCACGACCAGGTGGGCAACCGCGCCTTCGGCGAGCGCCTGAACCAGCTGACCAGCCTGGACCGCTACCGGGCGGTATCCGCCCTGTTGCTGTTCCTGCCGTACACGCCCCTGCTCTTCATGGGCCAGGAGTGGGCCGCCAGCACCCCGTTCCTGTACTTTACCGACCATCATGCCGAGCTGGGAGCGCAGGTCACCGCGGGGCGCCGCAGCGAGTTCTGCCACTTCCAGGCCTTCTCCACCCCCGGCAGCGCCGAGGCCATTCCCGATCCGCAGGCGCTGGCCACCTTTGCCGCCTCGCGCCTGGACTGGCACGAGACCGGCCAGGCACCCTACAGCCAAGTGCTCGACCTGTACCGGCAGCTGCTGGCGCTGCGCCGCTCGGACCCGGTGCTGAGCAATGGCAGCCGGGAGCGCATGACCGTGGGCACGCTGGCACCGGACGTTCTCTGGGTGCACCGCTGGGAAGGCGCGGAGCATCGCTTGCTGCTGCTCAACCTGGGGCTCGAACGCCCCCTGGCCGAGCTGGCCATGCCCGCGGGGCTGTCATGGCGCCCGCTGCTCGGCACCACCGCCGGCGGCCAGCTCCTGCCCATGCACAGCGCCCTGCTGCTTACCGCAACCGGAGACCCGGCGTGACCTCCAGACCCAAGGACACCGAACAGGATGCGCTGATCGACCGGCACTGTACGCCGGACCACATCCCGACCAGCACCTACCGCCTGCAACTGACGCCGCAGTTCGGCTTCGCCCAGGCCGAGGCCATTCTGGACTATCTGCGGGCGCTGGGCATCAGCGACGTGTACACCTCGCCCTACCTGCAGGCCCACGCGGGCAGCAATCACGGCTACGACATCATCGACCACAGCCGGATCAACGAGGAGCTGGGCGGCGAGGCCGGCTTCATCGCCTTCACGGATGCGCTGCGGCGCCGCAAGATGAAGCACCTCCTGGACATGGTGCCCAATCACATGGACATCACCAGCAATGCCAACGGCTGGTGGCAGGACGTGCTGGAAAACGGGCCGAGCTCGCAGTACGCCCCCTACTTCGACATCGATTGGTATCCGCTCAAGCCCGGCGTCAAGAGCCGGGTGTTGCTGCCCATCCTGGGCGACATGTACGGCCGCGTGCTGGAGCGCGGCGAACTCCGGCTGGAGCGGCAGAACGGGGCGTTTTTCGTGCGCTACTACGATCATTGCCTGCCCTTGGCGCCGGACTCCTGGATCGCCCCGCTGAGCCGGGCGCTGGAGCTGTTGCCCGCCGACACGGCGGAGGGCGACGACGCCCTGGCCATCCAGGAGCTGCAGAGCATCACCACGGCATTGAAACACCTGCCGCCGCGGGAGGCCACCGAAGCGGAACAGGTGGAGGAACGCAATCGGGAGAAGGAGGTGATCAAGCGCCGCCTGGAGGCCCTGTGCGCCCAATCGGCGCTGATCCGGAATGCGGTGGACCGGGTGGTCGCGGAGTACAACGGCACGCCGGGCGACCCGCACAGCTTCGATCTCCTCGACGCGCTGCTCAACGAGCAAAGCTATCGCCTGAGCTTCTGGAAGGTCGCCACCGAGGAGATCAACTACCGCCGCTTCTTCGACGTCAACGACTTGGCAGCCCTGCGCATGGAAGACCCGCGCGTGTTCCAAGACACGCACGGGCTCATCCTGCGCTACATCGCCGAGGGCCGCATCACCGGCCTGCGCCTGGACCACACCGACGGCCTGTATGCGCCGCACCGCTACTTCAACTGCCTGCAATTGGAGCGCTGCAAGCAATTGCTCGGCGCCGAGGCAGCGGCGCTGCTGGAGCGGGTCGCGCAACGCCTGCAGACGGCCCGGGTGCCGGCGCTGCCCCGCCCGCTCTACGTGCTGGTGGAGAAAATCCTCGAACCCGGCGAGCACCTGCCCACCCGCTGGCCCATCTACGGCTCCACCGGCTACGATTTCCTGAACGCCGTCGGCGGGCTGTGGGTGGACGCCCGGGCCGAGCGCTCCCTGACCAGCACCTACCGGCGCTTCACCGATATGCGCGATCCCTTCGAGGAAATCGTCTACCGCAGCAAGAAGCAGATCATGCGCGGCAGCCTGGCCAGCGAAACCGCCGTGCTGGCCCACGCCCTCAAGCGCTTGGCCGAGGGCGACCGGCGCTCCCAGGATTTCACCCAGAACAGCTTGGCCTCGGTCATCCTGGAAACCATCGCCTGCTTCCCCGTGTACCGCACCTACGTGGACGAGGACGGCAGCCGCGAGGAAAACGACGACCGCTACATCGAACAGGCCATCGAAACGGCCAAACAGCGCAATCCGGGCATCAGCCCTTCCATCTTCAACTATCTGCGTGACGTCCTGCTGCTGCGCTTCCCGGAAGGCGCCAGCGACGCGCAGCGCAGCGAGCAGATCAGTTTCGCCCTCAAGTTCCAACAGGTCACCAGCCCGGTCATGGCCAAGGGCGTGGAGGACACCGCCTTTTACGTCTACAACCGCCTGGTCAGCCTCAACGAGGTGGGTGGCGACCCGGCGCGTTTCGGCGTCAGTCCGGCCGAATTCCATGCCCAGAATCAGGAAAGACTGGAAATCTGGCCCCTGTCCATGACCACCACCGCCACCCATGACACCAAGCGGGGCGAGGACATGCGCGCGCGCATCAGTGTGCTGAGCGAAGTGCCCGTCGATTGGCGCACCCTGGTCAACCGCTGGAGCCGCCTGAACCGCAGCAAGAAGACGGAGCTGCGTGGCCAGCCGGCGCCGACCCGCAATGACGAGTACCTGTTCTACCAGACGCTGCTGGGCGCTTGGCCGCTGGAGCCGATCCTCGAGGATGACCAAGCCTACGCCCACTTCGTGGAGCGCATCGACGCCTACATGCTCAAGGCCGTGCGCGAGGCCAAGCAACGCACCGGCTGGATCAGCGCCAACGAGGATTATGAGCAGGCACTGAGCCGCTTCGTCCAAGGCACCCTGAAAAACCGGCGCGGCCGCTTCGTGCAGAGCTTGTACGCCACGGTGGCCAAGCTGGCCACCTTCGGGGCCTGCAACGGCCTGGCGCAGACGCTGCTGAAGCTTGCCTCACCCGGCGTGCCGGACTGCTACCAGGGCAGCGAGCTGTGGGACTTCAACTTGGTGGATCCCGACAACCGCCGGCCGGTCGATTTCGACCGGCGCCGCGAGCTGCTCGACAGCATTCAAAGACGGATCGACGATCGCCTGGCCTTGGCCCGGGAGCTGCTCGACAAATTTCAGGATGGCGCGGTCAAGCTCTACGTCATTCACACGGCCCTCAACTGCCGCCGCCAGCACCTGGAGCTCTTCATCCACGGGAATTATCAGCCGCTCTCAGGCGGCGAGCACGTGGTCGCCTTCGCCCGCAGCCTCGCGGGCAAGACGCTGGTGGTGGCCGTGCCCCGCTTCCCGTTCAAACTGACCCAGGGCTTGGAACCCTGGCCGCTGGGCGAAGTGTGGGGCAGTGCCACCCTGGAATTGCCGCGGGCCGGCACCTATCAGAATCTGCTGACCGGCGAGCGGCTCACCAGCAGCGGGGAGCAGGACGGCCTGTCCCTGAGCCAGGTGTTCCAGCATTTCCCGCTGGCCTTGCTGGAATTCACGGGCGGTCCAGCCTGAACCACAGCGAGGCATAGGGCCCCAAGGTAAGGAAATAAGGCAGCTCGCCGATGGGCGGAAACGGCGTCTCGCCCAGCATCTCGACCGGGCAGCGGCCGTTGAAGCGGGACAAATCCAGCTCGGCCGGCTGGGCGAAGCGCGACAGATTGTTGACCACCAGCACGTCCACCCCCTCGTGGCAGCGCAGGTAAGCCAGGACCCGGCGATTGGCCAGGTTCAGGAAAGTGATGCTGCCGCGCCCGAAGACCTGGTAGCGCTTGCGCGTCTGGATCATGCGCCGAGTCCAGCGCAGCAGCGAGGATTCGGTACGCAGCTGCGCCTCCACGTTGATGGACTGGTAGCCGTAGACCGGGTCCATGATGACGGGCAGATAGAGTCGTTCGAAATCGGCTTTGGAGAAACCGGCGTTGCGGTCGATGGACCACTGCATGGGCGTGCGCACGCCGTTGCGGTCACCGAGAAAGATGTTGTCGCCCATGGCGATCTCATCGCCGTAATAGAGAATCGGGCTCCCCGGCAGCGTCAGCAGGATGGAGGTCAAGAGCTCGATCTGCCGCCGGTCGTTGTCCAGCAGCGGCGCGAGGCGCCGGCGGATGCCCACGTTGATCTTCATGCGCGGGTCCTTGGCGTATTCCGCGTACATGTAGTCGCGATCCTCGTCGGTCACCATCTCCAGCGTCAGCTCGTCGTGGTTGCGCAGGAAGATGGCCCATTGGGCGTTCTCGGGGATGGGCGGGGTCTGCTCGATGATGTCGACGATGGGGGTGCGATCCTCCCGGCGCAGGCCCATGAAGAGACGCGGCATGACCGGGAAATTGAAGCACATGTGGAACTCGTCGCCGTCGCCGAAGTAGTCCACCACGTCCGCCGGCCACTGGTTGGCCTCGGCCAGCAGCAGGCGCCCGGGATACTCGGCCTCCACCATGGCCCGCAGCTCCTTGATGTAGGCATGCGTTTCGGGCAGGTTCTCGCAGTTGGTCCCCTCCCGCTCGAAAAGATAGGGCACGGCATCCACCCGGAAGCCGTCCAGCCCCAGATCCAGCCAATAGCGGATCACGTTCTTCATCTCCTCACGCACGGCGGGATTGTCGTAGTTGAGGTCGGGCTGGCTGGAGAAAAAACGGTGCCAGTAATACTTGCCCGCGACCGGATCCCAGGCCCAGTTGGAGGTCTCCGTGTCGGTGAAAATGATGCGGGTGCCCAGGTACTTGTGATCCGTGTCGCTCCAGACGTAGTAATCGTGGTAAGGATTGTCGGGCCCCAGGCGCGCCTGCTGGAACCAGAGGTGCTGATCCGAGGTGTGGTTGATCACCAGGTCGGCGATCACCCGCAGCCCGCGCGCGTGGGTCTCCTCCAGGAACATCTTGAAATCATTGAGCGTGCCGTAGTCGGGATGGATCTGGTAGTAATCGGCGACGTCGTAGCCGTCGTCGCGCAGGGGCGACACGTAGAAGGGCAGCAGCCAGAGCGCGTCGACCCCGAGGTCGCGCAGGTAATCGAGCCGGGTGATGAGTCCCTGGAAGTCGCCGATGCCGTCGCCGTTGGAGTCCTGGAAGGCACGGACGTGCAGTTCATAGAAGACGGCGTCCTTGAACCACAGCAATCCGGCAGCCGTCGGGTTGGGAGATAGTGTCGTCATAGCTCCGATCGTTAGATTTATTCTATGGCGGCCAACACTTGGATTGGGGCAAGTGAACCGAGGCCGGGGGGCTCGGCTGGTTTATTGTTGCGGCTGACCGGGATTCCAGCCATCGACCGAAGGTCTGCTTATAAAGCGGGCCGGAAGAGACCAGAATCGACCGGGAATCAACATCCGGCCGACAGTAGAGCGCATGGGCGCGACGCGCCGGCCGCGGCCACAGGCAGCTTCCGGATGGATCACACGACCGCCTCCCACACCATCGCCCCCGACGCCGCCGGCACCTCAGGCGACACCACCGTCATCGCGGACCTGCCGCGCCTGCGCGGCTGGTACCGACGCGGCAATCCGAAGACCGGCTTTTGGTACGAGAACGCCAAGGGACAGGCGATCCGCTCCCCCGCGCACCTGAAGCGCATCGAGCAGCTGCACATCCCGCCCGGCTGGCGCGACGTGCGCATCTCCCCCAGCCACACGGCCAATCTGCAGGCCACCGGCTTCGACGCCAAGGGCCGCAAGCAGTACATCTATCACCCGGACTTCGTCGCCCGCCAGGCACGCAAGAAATTCGAGCGGCTGGCCACCTTCGCCCATGCCCTGCCGCGCATGCGCGAAGTCACCAATGCGCACCTGCATCTGGAAGGACTGCCCAAGGAAAAGGTGCTGGCGGCCGTGGTGCGCCTCATCAACGAGACCTATTTTCGCGTCGGTTCGCAGCGCTACGCCAAACACCACCGCACCTTCGGCGCCACCAGCCTGCGCAAGCGACACTGTCGCATCGAGGGCCGCCGCATCATCTTCACCTTTCGCGGCAAGCGCGCGGTGGTGCACCGGCGCATCGTCACCGACGAGGTGCTGATCTGCGTGGTCACGGACCTGCTGCAGCTGCCGGGCAAGCAGCTCTTCCAGTATCAGACCGAGGACGGCACCGTGCAGAGTGTCAGCGAGCGCATGCTGAACGCCTACCTGAAGGAAGTGCTGCATCCGGCATGCTCTGCCAAGGACTTCCGCACCTTCGGTGGCAGCCTGCTGGCCGCCCAGATTCTGGCCGAGCTGGGTCCGCCCGAATCGGCCAGGGATGCCAAAAAGAAACTGACGACCTGCGTGCGCCGGGTGGCCGAGCGGCTGGGCAACACCCCAGCCGTGACCCGCTCATCCTACATCCATCCCGTCGTTTTTGAGCTTTTCGAGCAGGGCAAAACGCTCAATGACGTACAGAAGGTCCGCCGCTATCGGCGGGTGATCTCACGGCAGTCAGGCCATACGCCGGAAGAAGTGGCCTTTCTCCAGCTGCTGGAGATCGAAGCGAGGGTTCAGATGACGGCATCGGCGGGCGAAGTCGGCGAGCGTTCCGCGAGAAACGCGCCAAAGGCCTCGGCGGACAGCGGCCGGGAGAAGTAGAACCCCTGCATCAGGCAGCAGGCGTTGCTGCGCAGGAAAGCCAGCTGCGCCTCCGTTTCCACCCCTTCGGCGATCACCTCCAGGTTCAGGCTGCGGGCCATTGCGATGATGGCCTTGGCGATGGCGGCATCATCCGGCGCATCGGTGATGTCGCGCACAAAGGAGCGGTCGATCTTCAGCTTGTCCACCGGAAAACGCTGCAGATAACCGAGCGAGGAATAGCCGGTGCCGAAGTCGTCGATGGAAATCTTGATGCCCATGGCCTTCAGCTCGCGCAACTTGCGGATACTGGCTTCCTCGTGCTGCATGAAGATGCTCTCGGTCAACTCCAGCTCCAGGAAGCGCGGCTCCAGCCCGCTGTCCCGCAGCGCCTGGCGTATCGTCTGCACCAGGTTCTGGTGCTTGAACTGACGTGCCGATAGATTGACCGCCACCCGCAGCGGCGCGAAGCCGGCCTCCTGCCACGCCTTGTTCTGGGCGCAGGCTGTACGCAGCACCCAATCGCCAATGGGCAGGATCAACCCGGTTTCCTCGGCCAGCGGGATGAACTCGGCAGGCGAAACGAAGCCCTGCTCCGGCCGCTGCCAGCGCAGCAGCGCCTCCATGCCGACCACCGCTCCGCTCTCCAGATCGATCTGGGGCTGATAATGCAGAGACAGCTGCCCCGCCTCCATGGCGTGGCGCAGGGCGTTTTCCAGGGCCAGCCGCTCGGCGGATATAACGTTCATGGCGGCTGTATAAAACTGGTAATGGTTGCCCTGCTCCTTGGCGGCATACATGGCCAGGTCGGCCTGTTTCAGCAGGCCTTCCGGGGTCTGGCTGTCGCTCGGGTAGAGAGCGATGCCGATGCTGGCATTGACGAAGAGCTCGTGGCCTTCCAACCAAAAGGGCTGAGCAAAGGCATCGAGGATCTTGCGGGCCACCAAAGCGGCATCCTGGCCCTTGTGCAGGCCCGACAGAATCACCGTGAACTCGTCGCCGCCCATGCGCGCCACCGTGTCGCTCTCCCGCACACAGAGGGACAGACGCTCCCCCATGCCGCGCAGCAGCAGGTCGCCGATGCCGTGGCCCAGCGTATCGTTGATCAGCTTGAAGCGATCCAGGTCGAGGAACATGACCGCCACCAGCTGCCCGCCGCGTTCGGCCTGAGCCAAGGCCTGCTGCAGGCGATCCTTGAACAGCAGCCGGTTGGGCAGGCCGGTCAGGGTATCGTAGTAGGCCAGGCGGTGAACCCGGTCCTCGGCGATCCGCCGCTCCGTGATGTCGCGTGCCGCAGCATACACGCCGGCCACATCGCCTCGTTCGTCATGGAATACGGTGGCGTTGAACTCCACCGGCGTGCTGTGGCCATCCTGATGGCGAATCTCCATGCCATAATCACGTACCGTGCCATTGTGCACCACCAGGCGCAGCCCCTCGCGCGCGCGCTCGGGATCGCTGGTATAGGCGAAAATCTCCGTATTGATCAGCGCATGCCGCGGCAGGCCGGTCATGCTCTCGAAAGCCAGGTTCACGTCTGTGATGATGCCGTCGCAGGTGACCGTGGCAAGCGCGTCCAGGTTCGCCTCGATCAGACTGCGATTGTAGCGCCCAAGTGCCTGGATGCGGCTCTCGGCCTGTTTGCGCTCGGTGATATCGTTGGCGACCACCACCAGCCCCGCCCGCGTGCCATCTACCTCGAAAAGCGGCACCTTGGCCACCTCGAACTCGCGCAGACGGCCCAGCGCATCCGGGATCAGCTCATGGGAGTCATGGCGGGCCTGCGTCTGCCAGACTTTCTCATCGTCCGCCGCGCAGGTCTCCAGCGCCTCGCGCAGGGCAGGTACCATGCGCGCCAGCTCGCGGTCGGTCTTGCCCTGCCAGTCGAGCCGCGCCAGCCGGAACAGCCGCAGGCCGTGGCTGTTGACCACCTGCCAGCGGCTCTTGCCATCCTTGAAAAACACCGCCAGCGGCAAGGCTTCGAGCAATCGCTGGAGCTGAGCGCCGGTCTGCTGCGCGGTACGCTCGCTCTGCGTCAGGCGGCGCACCAGCGGCATCACCTGCCAGCGCAGCAGGAGCATGCCGCCCAGGGCCAGCGCAAAAAGCAACAGGAAGAGCTGCTGCATCTGCTGGTGGATGGGTTCGTACAGTTCGGCCTCGTCCATCTTCACGATCATGCCCAAGCCCAGCGCGCCGATGGGCGCATAGGCATTGACCACGGGGCTCTGTCGATAGTCCAATCCGAAGGTGACGGCGCTCTGCCCCTCCAGCGCCGCACTCATGGGCAACGGCCGGCCATCCACCTGGCGGGAACGCAGCACCGTACCCGCGGGCTTCAGCCGATGCGGGAAACACATCATGTGACGGGGCCCGCGCGGGGCGCACACCACCACCTCGCCGCTCCGGCCCAAGCCGACCATGTCGCGCCACATCTCGTCCAGCGCCCGCAGCGGCACGTCGGCCACCAGCCGGCCGCGCTCGCGCCCGCCGGCAACAAAGGGAACCTCGACCTTGAGCATCCAGCCGTCCCGCCAAAAAAGGGTCGTCTGTTCGGGTAGATTCAGGGTCGCCTGCAACGGCGTCAGCGGCGTCAATTGCCCGGCTTCCGCCAGCACGCCCGCATTCCCACCCCCCAGGAGCCGAATGCCTGAGAACAATCCGCCCATGGAACTTTGGATGATCCGGGCCAGCTCCCGGCGCGCATCCGGTCCAGCGGCATCGGCATCGCTCATGAGTTGCATCAGCCTGGGCCGAACCGCCAATTCGCGCACTGCCAGCGAAGCAGCCTGGATTTCGCTCTGAAACAGCAGCACCCGGTTGTCCCGCGCCATGGACAGCGTGTTCTTCAGGGCTCCTTCGGTCTGCTTCTTCAACACGCCGAAGCTGGCCAAGCCGGCGCTCAGGACGAGGAAAATCAGGATGGAGCCGCCGATGAAGTGAATCTGCTCGTGCTCCCTGCCGGCGTAGCGTTCCTGATACCAGACGGTGCGGTGAATGCGGAACCACAGTCCCAGGCCCAGGACCAGGATGCCGAAGGCCGTCGCCTGCGCCATTTCGCTGGCCGGATGAGCGCCAAAGGCGTCTTCCAGGTTGAGCAGGTAGCCGGAAATGCCCAGGAGCCCCAGGAACACCACCCCTACCGCCAAAACTTGCGCCAAGCTGCCCGCCCACCGGACATGGCTGAAGCAAGCCAGCATGAACACCAGCGCACCCAAGGCAAAGGCTACCGCCGCATCGAGGGCCATGCGCCCGGAATACCCCGCCATTGCCGTGCCGGCGGCCGGATAAAGCAGCCTGTCGATGCCCAGATCCGTATCGAAACCGTACTGGACCAGGGTGAGGCCGGCCAGCAGGAGAACCAGACCCGCCAACCACACGCGCTGGCGGGCGTAGGCCGGGCGATTGCCCGGCAACAGCAGGGCCATGCCCGACAGCAGCAGACTCACTGCCGAATTGAGCGTCATCGGCGCAAATCCAGGCACGATGCCGGCCAACTCCGGCCGCCCGGCCCACCAGGCCAGCATGACGAAGCTGCCGAGCACGACGATGGCGAATCCGCTGAGCGCGGCCGGAGACGCTTTCGCCAAGGCGTCTTTCAGTACTAGCAAAGGATCCTGCCTAATCAAGATGATGAACCCGGCCTCGCCCTCTGACGAGCGAGCCAGCCGCCAAGCGAGACGCAATCACGCGCCGCACCACGTCCTGTGGCGCTGCAAAATGGAAATAGCACAGACACGTGAAACAGGTAAGCTCTCCGACGGGCATGATGATCCGGCGCCTCGGGGCGCCAGCAACGGCTCCTGCAGCAACGGCCATGAGCAGCCGCGCGGGCCTCACGCACGAAAGAAAGCGCTGTTTGCGATGGAAAAGGCCAGGGCCGGGAACGGGCCGGCTGCGCCCGCTCCGTACGTTGCGGCGCAGGTGGCGGGAGTATAGGGCAAAAGAAATCGCCGCTCTACCGCCTGCCTCGGTGCGCCGGGCACAGACGCGTTGAGAGGGAGGGAAAGGCTAAATCTTGGTGAATTGGCGGATTTTCTGCTTCACCACGGAGAGAGAACTCTTCCGGTGCTTGGCCTTCCACTGCTCGATGACCTCGCGGGAATGCATGCGCAGATTGCCGCAGTTGTTGCAGACCATCCAGATGATCGGGATATGGGCGGGAGGAATGGTGAAGGAACCGTCCGCGCTGTTCTTCAAAATCATCGCCGTGCGGGCTGCATCCTCCTGGTTCAGGAACCAGTTGTTCTGCCCGCAGATACCACAGCTCGGGTTCGCGCCGGCAGCAGCCAAAAAATCCGCGATGTCATCGTTGGTCAGCATGTTTTTCTCCGCAAGAAGAGATCGTGCAAGAGCCGTTGATGCCCCGATATGGGCAGAGGCACGGATCCATGCAATTCAAAGGCTCATATGCTGGTTGCCCATATCCGCACCAGCACGCCGGCGCGCTACGACGTCGACGCCCGCGTACGCCGGCACACTGCACAGATCACGCCAAAAGGACACGCCCGCCGACTTACCTGCCCGGCAGGGACCAGCCCAGGATGGATGCTGCTGTACCGAAAGTTTGGAGAGCCCGCCTGCACTATGCGTCTCAAACATAGTCAACGCTCCTGCCCCCTGCCATCCGCCTTAAGCCTTATCCGACTGCGGGGGCTCGACAGCGCTTGCCGCCGCGTTGCAGCTGGCGCCCAGCCTCCCGGCAAGCGCAGGCCAGGTGAAGTAGAAGGTGGCGCCCTGCTCCACCTTACCCTCGGCCCAGATGCGGCCGCCGTGGCGGGCGATGATGCGCGCCACCGTGGCCAGGCCGATGCCGGTGCCCTCGAATTCGCTGGCGCCATGCAGGCGCTGGAAGGCGCCGAAGAGCTTGTCGGCATAGGCCATGTCGAAGCCGGCGCCGTTGTCGCGCACGTAAAAGGCCGGCCCGCCGTCGAATTGGGTGCGGCCGAACTCGATGCGCGCCGGCACCCGCCGGCTGGTGAACTTCCAGGCATTGCCCAGCAGGTTCTCCAGGAGGATCTTCAAGAGCCGAGCATCGCCCTCGGTGTGCAGGTCGGGGGCGATGACGAACTCCACCTGCCGCTCGGGTTGCGCGGCATACAGGTTCTCGGCCACCTGCCAGGCGATCTCGCTCAAGTTGACCGTCGCCCAGCGCATCTCGCTGCGCGTCACCTGCGCCAGGCCGAGCAGGTCGTCGATGAGGTGGCTCATGCGCTGGGTGGCGTGGCGCACCCGCTCCAGATAGCGCCGGCCCTCCGGATCGAGCAGCTCGGCGTGGTCCTCCAGCAGTGCCTGGCTGAAGCCGTCGATGGCGCGCAGCGGCGCGCGCAGATCGTGCGACACCGAATAGCTGAACGCCTCCAGCTCCCGGTTCACCGCCACCAGCTCCGCCGTCCGCTCCGCTACCCGCTGCTCCAATTCGGCATTCATCTGCCTGATTTTTGCTTCCGCACGCTGCCGCTTTTGCTCGGCGCGCCTGCGCGCGCTCACGTCCTCCACCACGGCAATGAGGTACTTGGGTTCGCCCGCAGCATCCCGCACCAGCGAACCGGTCAACTTCGCCCAAACAGGAGAGCCATTCCGATGAATGTAGCGTTTCTCTCGCGCGCATATGGAGACCTTGCCGGCCAGCATTTGCTGAATGCAGTCGAGATCATCGGCCAGATCCTCCGGATGCGTGATTTCCTGAAAATGCTTTTGCACGAGTTCGCTGCGGCTGTAGCCCAGGATATCGCAGAGCTTTTGGTTGACCTGGAGCCACTGACCAGTCGGACTCAGCTGCGCCATACCCACGGCCGCCTGCTCGAAGATGGCGCGAAAGCGTTCCTCGCTCTCTCGCAGCGCCTCTTCCACCCGTTTGCGTTCGGTGATGTCCTGCACCGTGCCCATCATCTGCCGCGGTTTGCCTGCCGCATCCCGGGCCGATATCTCGCCCTGGGCGGAGGCCACCCGTTCGCTGCCGTCCGGCAAGAGAATGCGGAAATCCGCTTGGCAGCCACGCTCCTCCTGAAGGGCGGCCTGGATCACGCGCCGCACCGCCTCGCGATCGTCCGGGTGCAGCCGGTCAAAGAAGGCGACGCGCGACGCGGTCGGATCTTGCGGCTGCAGCCCGAAGATCCGATACAGCTCATCCGAGCCGCGTACCTCGTTGCTGCGCGCATCCCAAATCCAGCTGCCCAAATGAGCGATTCGCTCGGCCTCGGCAAGGCAACTCTCGCTCCTGCGCAATGCCTCTTCCGCTTCCTTACGCGCGGTGATGTCATAGCGGATGGCCACGTACTGAAAGCCTCTTTTCAATTTCGAGTGGGTAAGCTGGACCTGAGCAGGTACGGGATCGGGTATGACTGACAAGCTGTTTGAGGCTGCCTTGGGGGTCTCTCCGCCGTGGCAGGTGACGGGCGCGGACTTCGATTTGGCGGCCAAGACGCTCACCATCCGGGTGGACTTCATCGCCGGCAGCCGCTTCGCGCTGGCTGGCGTGGAGGGCCAGCATCCGGTTCACGACACCGTCGCCAAGCGTTACCGGCACCTGAACTTCTTCCAGCACGAGTGCTTCCTGGAAGTGCGTGTCCCCCGGGTAAAGCTGCCCGATGGCAGCGTCCGCCAGGT
>NZ_AUIS01000033.1 GCF_000423825.1 Thermithiobacillus tepidarius DSM 3134 | reverse complement strand
TCCATGATGCTGCCGGCCTTCAAGGGCGTGGACGCGGTGGCGGCGGTGGCGGGCCTGTGCAATCCGCGCGGCTTCGTGCTGGTCGATGCGCACCAGCGCAGCCCGCGCTATCCCAACATCTTCGCCGCCGGCGTCGGCATCGCCATCCCGCCGGTGGAAGCCACGCCGGTGCCGACCGGCGCGCCGAAGACCGGCTACATGATCGAGTCGATGGTCACCGCCATCGTCCACAACCTGCGCGACGAGCTGGCCGGCCGCCCGGTCCAGGCGCAGGGCACCTGGAACGCCATCTGCCTGGCCGACATGGGCGACACCGGCGCCGCCTTCGTGGCGCTGCCGCAGATCCCGCCGCGCAACGTCAACTGGTTCAAGCAGGGCAAGTGGGTGCACCTGGCCAAGATCGCCTTCGAAAAATACTTCATCCGCAAAATGAAGGCCGGCACCTCCGAACCCGTCTACGAAAAATACATGCTCAAGGCTCTGGGCATCGAACGACTGAAGGACAGCGCCTGACATGCGGGCTTCGCGGGCCGTGCTCGCTCCAACAAAAAACCCCCGGTTGTCCAACCGGGGGTTTTCTGCAACAGCAAGCGCCGAGCTCAGGCCTTCGGCGGCTCGACCGGCTTCTGCTTCAGGACCCAGTCGGCCATGGCCTTGGCCTGGGCGTCGGTCAGCTGGGGATGGGGCGGCATGGGCACGCCGCCGGTAAGGGCGTTCCAATTGCCCGCGCCGCCAGCCTTGATCTTCTGCGCCAGCTTCACGTCGGCGTCCTTTTGGCCTTTGTACTTGTAGGCAACCCAAGCATAGGCGGGACCGACCATCTTCTGGTCCACGGAGTGGCAGCTGAAGCAGTCGGACTGCTTCATCAGGGCCTCAGCATCACCGCCAGCGCTGGCGGTCTGAGTGCCGCCACCGGCTGCCGCGCCAGCTGCTCCGGTAGCACCGCCCGCGGCGCCGGTGGTGTCGGCAGCCCCACCCGTCGTTCCGGTGGCGCCAGTGGTGCCTTCGGCGCCGGTCGGGGCCGCCGGTGCGGGACTCGTCTCAGGGGCGGCAGTCGCCGGCGCTTCCGCAGCAGGAGCAGCGGGCGCGGGGCTTTCGGCCGCCGGCATGCCGCCGGTCTCGGCCGGCGTTTCGGTCGCTTCCTCTTTCTTACCACAACCCACCAGCAAACCAGCAGCCATCGCGACGGCAATCCATCGCGTCACAAGCGTGGAATTAGAGCTTCTGCTCACGTTGCACCTCCTCTGATTGTGGACAAGTCGTTTCTTCAACGAAATTTTTCGTTACAGGATACAGCAGAACCTGTGATGGGCCGGATAAAGTGGAAGCCCGGAGCCGGTTTAGCCGCCACCTGCGCTGCCAGTGCCCGTTGCGCCGCCGCTCATGCCGCCGGTGCCGGTGCCGCCCGTCGTATCACCAGCCGCCCCGGTACCGCCTGCGGCACCGCCCATGGTGCCGCCGGTTGCGCTCCCCGCGGTTCCGCCGCCCGCCGCACCCGTTCCGTTCATGTCGGTGCCGGCCGCGCCGCCGCCCATGCCGGTGCCGCCGCCCATGGTGCCGGTCGTGTCAGCGGCTCCCGTGCCGCCCGCGCCAGCCGGCGCGCCGGTATCGGCAGGCGGCGTCATGGGTGCGGGGCTTTCCATGGGAGCCGTCGCGGTGCCTTCCGTCGATTCGGCAGGCTCCTCTTTCTTGCCACAGCCGACCAGCAGGCCGGCGCTGAGCGCCACGGCAAGCCACGGGGTCAAAAATCTGGAATTGAGACTTCTGCTCACGATGCACCTCCTTGGCTGGAGAAAATGCTTGCTTCGGCGAAAGCCGGTCAAAAAGCTGTGTGCAGCAGAAACGGATGCAGGATGAGAGAAATGGGATGTGGCGGAGAGGGTGGGATTCGAACCCACGTGGGGCTGTTAACCCCCATCCGATTTCGAGTCGGCGCCGTTATGACCGCTTCGGTACCTCTCCTGTCCGACATAGTCTACCTCACATCGCACACAGAAAAAACATTCTGGAGAACAGTATAGTGGGCCATAATACCCTTCAATAAGACTTATGCCCGACTTGAACGCTTATTCCAACGCATTTACGCGCGGCCCGCCGCACCGGGACGAACGCCAGGAGCCACACATGCATGCACATGACGCCGCAGCGACAGCCAGCACGCTCAAAATCGCCTTTCTCGATCTGGAAACGCTCTTTCCCGAGGATCTGGACCTCGGCCCGTTGCGCGAGCTCTCCCCGCATTGCCAATTCCACCCGCGCACCCCGCCCGAGGCATTGAACGACCATTTGCAGGCGGCTGACATCGTGATCAGCAACAAGACCGTGATCAGCGCCGAGGCCCTGCGCCAAGCGCCGCGGCTCAAGCTGATCTGCATCGCGGCGACCGGCACCAATAACGTGGATCTGGCCGCGGCGGGCGCGCTGGGCATCCCGGTGTGCAACGTCCGCAACTACGCCACGCCCAGCGTCGTGCAGCATACCTTTGCGCTCATGCTGGCCCTGCGCAACCGGCTCTTCGACTACCATGGCGATGTCATGGCCGGCGCCTGGGCCCGCGCCGGCCAGTTCTGCTTCCTGGACCATCGCTTCCAGGAATTGGCCGGCAAGACCCTCGGGATCGTGGGCTTCGGCACCCTCGGCCAAGCGGTGGCGCGGGTGGCGGAGGCATTCGGGATGGAGGTCCTGGTGGCGCAGCGGCCCGGTGCGCAGCCGCGGACGGAACGCCTGCCGCTGCGCGAGCTCCTGCCACAAGTGGACGTGCTGAGCCTGCACTGCCCCCTGACCCCGGAGACGCGCGGACTCATCGACGCCGACGCGCTGGCCCGCATGCGACCCGACGCCCTGCTCGTCAACACCGCCCGCGGCGGCATCGTGGACGAGGCGGCGCTGGCCGCCGCCCTGCGCGCCGGGCGGCTGGGCGGCGCCGGCGTGGACGTGCTGGCCGAGGAGCCGCCGGTGCATGGAAGTCCGCTGCTGGCGCCCGACGTTCCCAGACTGATCGTCACGCCCCACATTGCCTGGGCCAGCCGGGAGGCACGCCAGCGCATGGTCGACGAGCTGGCCGCGAACATTCGCGCCTTCCTGGCCGGCATGCCGCGGAATCTGGTGACTGGCTGAACGGCCGTACGGCCGTTCACATGCTCTCCCGCTCCATCTGCAGGTAGATGTTGTAGGCGTTGGCCCGGTTGGTGGCGTCGAAGGCGGGCAGGTTCCGGTAGCGGCTCCAATCAGTCGTGGCGTAGGCCTCGTCGAAGGGCACCAGGTCCTTTACCGCCTTGCCCATTTCCGTTCGCACGAAGGTGAGATATTCCTGGGTGAAGCGGATCGTCTCCAAGGCGTCCCGCGCCGCCTCGCCGTGGCCGGGCACGAAGACCTTGGGCTTCATGGCCGCGATCTTGTCCAGCGCCGCCAGCCATTGCCTGGTGTCCGCGCTGCCGACGAAGGGCACGCGCCCCTTGAAGACCACGTCCCCCGAGTAGAGCACGCCGTCCTCGCGCACGAACATGGCGAGGTCCTCGGGCGAGTGGGCCGGGCCCAGGTGCATGAGGTCGAAGTGCAGCCCGCCCATGGTGAAGCTCAGCGGCCCGTCCAGCCAGCGATCCGCCGGCAGGGTTTTGGTGTTTTCGTCCACCCAGGGGAAGAGCGCTTCGCGCCGCTGGGCCAGGCGCTGCTCAGCGACCTCGCTGTTGAGGTACTGCTGCCCGTCCCGATGCGCCCAGATCTCCGCGCCGACGGCCTTGAAGGCTTGCAGGCCGTAGATGTGGTCGGCGTGGTAGTGGCTCACGATCACGCGCTTGATGGGCTGCTTGGTGAGCTTGCGGATTTCCTGGATCAGGCGCTCGCCCAGGGGCGGCGTGCCGAGCGCGTCGAAGACCACCACGCCGTCGCGGGTGATGACGAAGCCGGCATTGGACATGTAGCCCTGGTTCTCGGCCGAGGGGCTGCCCGGCAGGCCTTGCACGTAATAACTGTGCGGGCCCACCTGGATCGGCTTGACCGGCACCGTCACCCGGGCAGCCTCCGCGGCCCAGGCCGCGCTCCAGCAAAACATGAATAACAAGGCGGCAAACGTTTTGATCGACTGCAAGGCTCCTCCCGACATGCGGCTTGCCGGCCTCCGAGTCCGTACCCGGCAAGGCGGCCCTTCTTCTAAGCTTTTAGACCATCTGCGAGCCGGGTCAAGGAAGGGGCGCAGCGCCAAGCCGATCGGCTCAGGCCAGGTTGCGCGCCGCGAACTCCCAGTTGAGCAGCCGGTCGATGACTGCTTCCACGTACTCGGGACGGCGATTTTGATAGTCCAGGTAGTAGGCGTGCTCCCACACGTCCAGCGTGAGCAGCGGCTTCATGCCGCCGGTCAGGGGCGTTTCGGCGTTGGGCGTCTTGACCACCTTGAGCTGGCCGCCATCCTGCACCAGCCAGGCCCAACCGCTGCCGAACTGGCCGACGGCGGCGTTCGCGAAGGCCTTGCGGAACTGCTCGTAGGAACCGAAGGAAGCGGCGAGCAGCTCACCCAGCCGCCCGTTCGGCCTGCCGCCGCCCTTGGGACGCATGCTGTGCCAGTAGAAGGTGTGGTTCCAGACCTGGGCGGCGTTGTTGAAGATGGCGCTCTGCTCCGGCTTGCCGGCCGTCTCCCGGATGACGGCCTCCAGCGGCGCATCGGCCAGCGCCGTGCCCTGCACCAGCTTGTTGAGGTTGTTGACGTAGCCCTGGTGATGCTTGCCGTAATGAAAGCCCAGGGTGCGTGCCGAGATCACCGGCTCCAGCGCGTTTTCGGGATAAGGCAGCCGGGGCAGGGTGAACGGCAATGCCCCCCGCGCGATGGCGGGAAAACCCAGCATCCCGGCCGAAGCCGCCAGCCCGCCGAGCGCCTGCAGAAAACGGCGCCGGGAGAAGCCGCTGCCCTTGTCATGTTCCGCCATGGCACCCTCCTGTCGATTCAGGGAATAAGGCGGCCAGCCCGCCCGTACGGATTGACGATAGCACCGAATGCGCGCGCCGCGAAGCGCGCCGGTCACCGCTTGGGGTCGGTCGCTTCGCCGAACAGCGTCCGCAACCGCACCCGCCGCATGGCGCCGCCGTCCGCCAAGTACTGCAGTTTCGCCAATGCCTCTTCGACCGGACCGATGGTCCAGCACAAGGCCGCCGGCAATGTCTCGATGGGCTCCCCCGCCTCGTTCAGGGGGCAGATGTCGCGCAGTTCCACCGCGCCGCTTTCAGTCTCGTCGAGCCAGCGCAGCGGATAGCCGTGGCTGCGGCACACGTAGGGGCGCTGGGCGTAGATGCGGCACGCCCCCGCTTCGTCCAGAAAAGCGCAGGCGCCCGCCGGGTGCGGCGTCGCCGTCGCCAGCCACGCGCCGTGATGACGGCGGATGTTTTCCGCCTCCACCGCATAGACGCTGATCTCGTCCACGCAGCAGGCGGTGCAGCCGCGCCGGCAGCGCAGGCGTTCGCCGTGCTGGCCGTCCAAGAGCGAGGCACGGCGGTCCACCTCTTGGTAGAGGCGTTCCAGCGCCGCCAGCAGCTCGTCCATGCCTGCCGTCAAGCTCTCCTCCGGACCCGTCTCAAGCATTCAGCCGCCAGATGGCGAAATTCAGTGCCCCGGCATAGCCGACCCACAGCAGATACGGCAGCAACAATGCTCCGGCCAGCGGCCGCCTGCGCCAGAAGAGCAGCAGGGTCGCCAGGATCAGCAGCCACAGCAGCACGATGTCCCAAAAGCCGAGGGCGATCTGCCGCTGGCCGAAGAAAAGCCAGGACCAGGCGGCATTGAAGACGAGCTGCAGCAGGTAAAGCGACAGCGCCATGCGCGCGCCGGCAAAGCCGTGCGCCCGCCACACCAGCCAGGCGGCCAAGGCCATGAGCAGGAAGAGCATCGTCCACACCGGCCCGAAAACCGCGCTGGGCGGGCTCCAGGGCGGCCGCTGCAGGCTCTCGTACCAGGCCGGCGAGCTGAACTGCGCGCCGAAGCCAGCGGCCGCGAAAGTCACCGCCAGCCAGCCCGCCAGACCCAACCATGGCCTCAATCCGCGCATCCGTTCGCCTCCGCCAGGTGCCTCATGCTTGGACCACGCCTGGCGCATCGGCGTTGCGGGCGAGCGGCGCGGCGTCGCCAGCGGGCAGCCAGTGCGGCGGCAACTGGGCGGCCCAGCCCAGCGCCGCGAGCAGCCCGGCGAAATCCGCCGCCAGCGGCGCGCTGAGGGTCAGCGGCGCGCCGGTGACCGGATGCGTCAGCCGCAGCTCCACGCAGGCCAGCAGCATGCGCCGGCAGGCAAAGAGCGTCTGGAAAAGCCGGTTGTGCCCGCTCTTGCCGTAGGTGGAATCGCCGATGATGGGATGACTGATGTGCTTCAGGTGCCGGCGCAGCTGATGACGGCGGCCGGTCAGCGGCTCCAGCTCGACGAGGGCGTAGCGGCTGCTGGGATAGCGATCCACCCGATGGGGCAGCTCGCAGGCGGCGAGCCGCCGGAAGCGGGTCAGCGCCGCCTGCGGGCCGCTCTCGGCCGGCGCGCCGTTGAGTTCCACGTCGTCCAGCCGCCGGGTCAACGGGTGGTCGATCTCCCCCGCCGCCGGCGGATGGCCGCGCACCACGGCGAGATAGCGCTTGTGCACCATCTGCCGCTCGAACATGCCGCTCAAGGCGCGGCCGGTGTCGGGGCTCAGCGCGAAGAGGAGCACGCCGGACGTCCCCTTGTCCAGGCGGTGCACCGCGTAGACGCGCCGGCCGAGCTGCCGGCGCAGCAATTGCAGCGCGAAGCGCCGCTCATGGGCGTCCAGCGCCGTCCGGTGCACCAGCAGCCCGGCCGGCTTGTGAATGGCGACGAAGTGGTCGTCCTGAAAGAGGATGGGCAGCGTCATGGCGGGGTGCTATAAATCCAGGCAAATACGCAAATGCGGCGGTCCCAGGGAACGCGGCGCCTGCCGCGCCGGCCGCCAGCATAATTCACCGGGAGGATTTATGAAATGGGCTGCGCTCCTGCTCCTGTCCGCGCTGCTGGCCGGCTGCGGCGACAATCTCCCGGCCCGCGTCGAAGCACCACCCACGCCGGCACAGGGCGAGGTCCGCTTCGAATGGGCCGGGCCCGGCGAGACGGTCATCCTGGTGCCCGTCTACATCAACGACCAGGGCCCGTTCCAATTCGTGCTGGATACCGGCGCCACCCTGACCTGCGTGACCGAGGAAGTGGCCAAGCAGCTTGCACTGCCGGAGATGGTCGGCCGCATCGGCGTGGGCGCCGGGGTGGGCATGGTCGGCCGCATTCGCCTGGTCAAGATCGACAGCCTGCGCCTGGGCAGCGCCCGCGCCGCCGACCTGCCGGCCTGCGCCCTGGATCTGTCGCAGGTGCAGCGGATGGGCGTGCGGGTGGACGGATTGCTGGGGCTCAATTTCCTGCGCGCCTTCCGGGTGGAGATCGATTTCAAGCGCGAAGCGCTGATCCTGAGCGCGGCGTGACGCGCAGCCGGGACCCTAAGCCACGAAGACCGGCGCGCCGGCCGCCGGCGACGGCGCGGCGGCGCTGCTCGCCTGATGCAGGCGCATCAGGCTTTGCGGATCAGCCAGCAGTTGCACCTGCTCTTCCGTGCTCAAGCCCGCCGCGCCCTCGCGCAGCACCCGCTCGCACAGGGCGGCGGCCGACCCGTCGGCAGGCCGTAGCCCGGCCGCGCCGCTTTGCAGGACAGTCAGGTGCAGGGCGGTGGCCACCGGATCCGCGAGCAGCTCCTGCAGCCCTCCCATCGGCCTGGCGGGCTGCTGGCGCAGGAGCGTGCGCAGCCGCCGCAGGGCGTCGGGCGGGCGGCTCTCTTCCGGAATCAGCCAGATCCCCAGCTCCGCCAGCCGCGTGCCCAAAGTGACGCTGCTGCTCAAGACGGCCAGGGGGGCGGCGAGCAGCAGGCCGAGCAGCACCGGCGACAGCCAAGCGAAGAAAAGCGGATCGAGGTGCCAGGCGAGCCAGCCCCAGCAAAGCGCCAGCCCCGTCTCCAGACGGTAGTGGCCCCAAGCCTCGCGCCAGTCGAGATCCCGATCGGCGCGGCACTGGGCCCCCCAGGCCGTGTCGCGCCCCAGGAGCGTGCCCAGCACGAAGCGGCTGTGGGCCATCATCAAAAGCGGCGCCATCAAGGTGCCGAGGACGATCTCCAGCACCACGCCGACAGCGAGCCGGCCCTGTCCGCCGAAGCGGCGCAGGGCGGCCGGATCCTGGGCGATCAGCATCGGGCCGAACAGCTTGGGCAGCAGGAGCAGCAGCAGGGTGCAGACAAAGACGGCGGCGGCCAGCATGCCGCCCGGGTGCTGGACGGCGCTCTCCGCTTCGGCACTGCCGATGGCCGCCCACCCGGCGATCAGGGTGCCGAACAGGAGCAGGAGGGCCCACAGCGGCGCGGTCAGATAGGCGAGAATGCCGTTGGCGAAGTGCGCCCGGCTCATGGGATGCAGGCCGGCGGCCAGGAGCAGCTTGGCATGCTGCAGATTGCCGCGGCACCAGCGCCGGTCGCGCGCCAGGTAGTCGATCAGGGTCGGCGGCGATTCTTCGTAGCTGCCCGGCAGATCGTAGGCCAGCCAGACCTCCCAGCCGGTGCGGCGCAGCAGGGCGGCCTCCACGAAGTCGTGGCTCATGATGTGGCCGCCCAGGGGCGCCTTGCCGGGCAGCTCCGGCAGGCCGCAATGGGCCATGAACGGGGCGGTGCGCAGGATGGCGTTGTGGCCCCAGTAGTTGCCGTCGCCCAGTTGCCAGTAGTGCAGGCCGGCGGCGAACACCGGGCCGTGCACGCGGTTGGTGAACTGCTGCGCGCGCGCAAAGAGGGTGCTGCGGTTGACGGTGAACGGCAGGGTCTGGATGAGGCCGACCTGCGGGTTGCGCTCCATCATCTGCACCAGGGCGAGCATGGCGTCGCCGGTCATGAGGCTGTCGGCATCCAGGATGATGAAATAAGGATATGCCGCGCCCCAGCGGCGGCAGAAATCAGCGATGTTGCCCGCCTTGCCCTCGCTGTTGACCGCGCGCCGGCGGTAGTAGATGCGCCCGAAGGCATCGAGCTTGCGGCACAGGCTGCCCCAGGCCTGCTCCTCGGCCAGCCACACGGCAGGGTCGCGCGAATCGCTCAAAACGAAGAAGTCGAACTGCTCGAGCTGCCCGCTTTCGTCGAGCAGTCGGTACATCGTCTCCAGTCCGGCGAAGACGCGCCCCGGCTCCTCGTGATAGATGGGCATGAGAATGGCCGTGCGCGCGGACGGCGCCGCGGGGCCGGGGCGGCGCAGGCTGCGGGTGATGGCGTAGGGCTCGCGGCGCAGGTGCAGCATGAGGCCGGCGGCGGCGATGCAAAAGCCCATGGATATCCAGGCAAACAACAGGGCAAAGAGGCCGAGATAGGCGCCGCCCAGCAGCGGATGCATGTCCGGCGGCAGCGCCTCGGCCACGAGCTGGGTCGCGTAAATGTCGGGCAGCAGGATCAGGGCGGCCAGGGCCATGCGCCGCCGGATGGCGGCACCGCGCCAAGCCGGCGCCGCCGTGCAGGCCCTCACGCCCGCACCTCCTCCCGCAACACGGCCTGGCGTCCCCGGCGCCACAGGCGCAGGGCCCAGTGACGCCAGGGCGCCAGCTCCAAAGCCTGCGGCGGCATCTCCGACGGCACGGCGGCCGGGACGACGGGCAGCGGCGCACCTTGCAGGCGGGTGACCCCGGCCTCGCCCAGCCATGCGTCCAGGTGCTCCCGCAAATGCGCCTCGGGCGCCACGCCGCCGGACGGCAGTCCGGCAAGCTGCCGCACGGCGGGCTCGCCCGACCGGCTGGCGGGCGCTGCAGGCGCGTGGGCCACCCCACTCCCCTCCCCGCCCGGCAAAGATGATTCGAACAGAAACTGCGCGTTGTCTTGGCTGTGGGTCATGATTCCAGATAACTCCAGGTCTCGGTCAAGGTACGCGCGCCCTGCTTCAGGAAGGCGCGCAGCTCCAACGGCCCGGCGGCGGGCGGCTGCACCTGGAAGCTCAGGCGCCAGCCGCCCGTCGCCGGATTTCTTTCCACCTGCTGCTTGAGCAGCTTGCCGCCCGCGCCCACGGTGACCACCCCTTGCGGCGCCGTGGCCAGCTTATCGAGCTCGCCGCCGGCGAAGTCGACGATGTAGCGCCGCCCGCCCGCGTGGTCCCCCGGACTGCGGCGGGTCGCCAGCACGTAGCCGCCCGCGGGCTGCTCGGCCGGCCGGTAGCCCCAGTCGGTCCGGTAAGCCAGCTCCATTTGCCCGCCCGCCTGCGGCAGGCGCTTGGGCATCCAGAAGGCGACGATGTTGTCGTTGGTCTCGTCGGGAGTCGGGATCTCCACCAGGCGCAGCTCGCCGGCGCCCCACTCGCCCTGCGGCGTCACCCAGGCGCTCGGGCGCTGGTGGTAGTGCGCCTCCAGATCCTGGTAGTGGTCGAAATCGCGGTCCCGCTGCACCAGTCCAAAGCCGCGCAGCCGCTCGAACTGGAAGGCGCTCACGCGCAGGGCCTGCGGATTGCTCAGCGGCCGCCAGATGCGCTCGCCCGTGCCGCCGACGATGGCCAGGCCGTCGGAGTCGTGCACCTCGGGCCGAAAATCGTTGAAGTGCCGCCAACTGTTCTCCCCGTGCCAGAACATGCTGGTCAGCGGCGCGATGCCGAGCACCTGCGGGGTGCGGCGGAAGAAGAGCCGGGCGCGCACCGCCATCTGCGTACTCGTGCCGGGCGTGATGTCGAAGCGGTAGGCGCCGCTCAGACTCGGCCCGTCGAGCAGGGCGTAAAGCGTGATCAGGCGCGCGCCGGGCTGGGGCTTGACCAGCCAGAACTCGCGGAATGCCGGAAACTCCTCGCCGCCCAGCGCGGCGGTGTCGATGGCGATGCCGCGCGCCGACAGCCCGTAGTGCTCGCCCCGCCCGAGCGAGCGGAAGTAGCTCGCGCCGAGGAAGACCGCCAGCTCGTCGTAATAATCCGGCCGATTCAGCGGCGCGTGGATGCGCAAGCCCGCATAGCCGAGATCACCGGGCAACGGGTCCAGGCGGTTCTTGCCGAAGTCGAAGCGCCCGGCGGCATAGGGCAGTTCGCGCGTGCCGTCCGCCTCGATCACGTGGATCTGCACGCTGTGGGTGAAAAAGAGCCCCGGGTGGAAAAACTGCACCTGGAAGGGCAGCCCTTCGGCCTTCCACAGCGCCTGGCTCGGACGGTAGCGGATGTCCCGATACTGATCGTAGCTGAGCGTGCGCAGGGCGGCCGGAATCTGCGCCGGCGCGCGGTAAGGCGCCTGCGCCAGGGCCCGGGCTTGCGCGGCCACGCGCTCGAACACGGCATCCGGCGCGGCCCGTACCTGGCCCGGATTCAGCATGAGAAACGTCAGGAGCAGCCACGCCCCGGCGTGGGAGAATGGGTTGCGGAAGCGATCGCGTGGCTGCCCGCTCCCGGCGGGCACGCCGAACGACAGGCGGGCGAGCTGGGATCCAGCCACGAGCGCCAGCATGGCCGGCCATACGACCACAAAAAAACTACGCTGCATGCAAACTCCTGCGAAGCCAACGAGATCATGCCAAGCCGGGCCGAATGGGTTGAGGGGTATGCAAGGTTCTCGCGGCAGCCAAGGCCCGCCGCGCCCCAGGTCTTGTATGATGCGGTTTCGATTAGAGCAACAGGTGTATTGCTGACGCAAAATACCTGATTGGGCGCGGGCATGCCTGGGACTTTCGTAGGGTTGCGCCAGAAACGCTTTCTTTATAGCCCTCCCCGACTGTCGTTTTGATGGAGTGCTTGCGGCGCGCGCCGCGATAAGGCCCTTGTGCCAGGCACCGCCCGTCTTGCAGGCCAGACGCGGAGCGGGCGCTTGGCTCGTGGGAGCGAGCTGGCTCGCGAGCAAGGCGGCCGCCCTGTCCCGCAACGCCGCACTGAGCCACAGGCGCATTAGCAATGGTCAACCGGCCTTGGCTCTCACGCGCAGGCAACAGCCGCCTGTCACTCCGGCTCTCCTCCCGCATCACCGAGCCCCGCCGCCGACGGGCCGAAGCGGCGGCGCACGGATTCGCGGAAGATGCTTTGCGCCTGCGGCTTCACGAAGAGCGCCACCACGTTCGGGTGCGCGGCCCGCACCTTCTGCTCGATGGCGAGCACGGCCGCCTCGACCTCGTGGGCACGCAGGCTGTCCGCAAAGTCGATGCTCAGCGCCGCGACGATCTGATCCGGCGCGAGCTGCACCGTCAGCACGCCGTTGGCGCTCTCGATGCCCCGCTCTTCCGCGGCGATGCGCAGAATGGCATCGCCAAGCCGGCTGTCCGCGCGCTCGCCGATCAAAAGGCTCTTGCTTTCCCGGGCCAGCAGGACGGCAACCGTGCCCAGCACCAGGCCGATCAGGATCGAGGCGACCCCGTCGAGCACCGGCCGGCCGAGGCTCGACGCGGCGAAGGTGCCGAAGGCGGCGATGAGGATGCCGAGCAGCGCCGCGCTGTCCTCGAAGAGCACCATGAAGGCGGGCGGGTCCTTGCTGCGCCGGAACGCCTCGTAGTAGCCCAGCGCGCCCTTGGCGGCGCGGAACTGGCGCAGCGACACCAGCCAGGACGCCCCCTCGAACAGAAAGGCCAGCCCGAGGACGACGTAGTTGACCACGGGATCGCTGATCGGCTCCGGCCGCCGGATGTGGCCGATGCCCTCGTAGATCGATACCCCGGCGCCGAGCGCGAAAATCAGCAGCGCCACGATGAAGCTCCAGAAATAGAGCTCGCGGCCGTAGCCGAGCGGATGAGCCGGGTCGGGCCGGCGGGCGGAGCGGCGCATGCCGTAGAGCAGCAGGATCTCGTTGCCGGTATCGACGAAGGAATGGATGGCCTCGCTCAGCATGGCCGAGCTGCCGGTCCACGCCGCCGCCCCCGCCTTGGTCACCGCCACCAGCAGGTTGCCGATCAGCGCGGCGTACACCACCACCTTGGAAGAGGATTCCGCGGCCATGGCTCAGGTCTGCCGCGGGCGTGCGACTGCCGCCATCGGGAGCGCGAACGGCATCGCCGGCCGGCGGCATTGCACGCGCATCGGGTCAGGCCACGCCATCGATTCCCCCTCTCCCGCCAGCGTCGCCCTGGCGCGCGCCGGTTCGCGCCAGCCTGAAGCGGGCCAAGCCAGCACATACTCTCGGATGTCCGACATTGTGGAGCGAAGCGGCAGGCCAAGTGAAGCCACGGCCGTCCGCCGAACGTTCGGGTTCAGGCGCCGGCGCCACCGGCCGCATGGCTCGGCTGTTTGGGCGCAATCGAAGCTTCAGCCGCGTCCCGTAGCGCCTAGCCCCACGGATACAGCCTGGGAATGCAGATGGTAAGCAGCGCTGCAACGAGGATGGCGACCATCGCTCCGACCCCAAAGAAAAGCCAGGTATCCGGCCTGATGACACCCAGGGCGACAATCAAAAACAGCATGGGGAGATCAAGGAAATGCGTAAAGGTGGGCGTGCGCTCGGCCCGCGCCCGCATCAGCTCGGGGGTGAAAGCGCCCGCCGCCAAGGCCGCTTTCGTCAAGCGCCGCAAGCGCATGAAGTACAGCCGCGTCACCGTATTGCCTTCGATGAACTCGAAGGCGAACAGAAACACCATCCCGGCGAGCCAGGGAATTTTAATGAAATCCCAGCCGCCGAAGTTCCGGGCGATCAGCCACGTTCCCGAAATCAGCAGCAGCACGGCGCCTGGCACCACCACCCCATCGTAGAAGACCGCAATATACCGCACCGCTTCCGAAAACTGCGGCAAGTCGTGCAGTTGGCGCGACCGCAGGTCGGTCAGCCAGACCCCGATCAACCCTCCCCCGATCAGGATGGCGCCAAGGACGTGGGCGAACTTAAGGAGCGCGTATGCCATGTTTTTGCTGATGCCTCCCGCTCGGGACATCCGCGCCGCCCCCTGCGGCTACGGCGCCCTGTCCGGGCTGGCCGCAGGAAAGCTATGCGTAATGCGCGTACGCCCTGATCACCATGCCCCTGGAGTCGAAGAAAAACACCTCGGCAGCCATCCCTCGCGCCCCGCGGTAATAAAGCGTGACGCTTTCCACCCCGAGCAGAATGTCCACCAGCTCGAAACGAAGATCAGGCATTCTTTCCAGCGCCGCGGACCAGTATGCGGCTACCGCGGCCTTGCCCCTGAGCTTTCCCGACGGCTCTCCAGCAATCCGGGCGATATACGGCGAGAACATCTCGAAGTCGTCGGCGTAATGCGACAGGATCATTTCGAGGTCATGGCCGTTCCACGCTGCGATCCAGTGCCTTGCGAATTTTTCTGCGAACTCGCGACTGATCACGATTCCCCCATCCCTGCGCCTCATGAGCTGGCATGCTCCGCATCCGCCATCTTCTCGGCAAAGTGAAGCCCCGTCGCTGACAGGCCCTCCCGCGCATAATAGCGGTGCGCATCCTTCCGCTGCATGCCCGAATCCAGGTGCATCTGCGCGCAGCCGGCTTTCGCCGCGTACTCCCGGAGCCACGAAAGCAGGTTCGCGCCATGGCCCCGCGAGCGATGGGCAGGCAGCGTGACCAGATCGTCCACGTACAAAAAGCGCCCCCAAGCCAGATTTTCGCACAGCCGAAACCCCGCCACCGCCACCACGCCATCCGGCTGCTGCACGAAAACCAGCCGGTAGCCTGCCTGCTCCTGGCGTCGCACCCTGACCAGAAAATCATCCGCCGCCAGGTGCGGCCGAAGCTCCCGCATGACGGGATAGCAGGCGGCAATCTCCGAATCGGCGGCAGCGAGGCGAATATCCATGATTGCTCCGTGACGGCGCCCGGGTCGGCACTTGGCGGATTGGCTGGATCTCCCACCAGCCGAGAGGACACATGATGCCACAACCACGCCGGCAACTCCCAAGCCTGCCGGCATGACCAGCATACGCCAGCGGCAACGCAGCCAATGCCCGCATCGCGGCGCGCTTGAAGAACTGCCAGAGCGCCGCACCCGGCGCAAACGGAGTTGAAGCCCAGGCTGGACGTGGTTCAGGCAGACAGCGCGTCCGCCAGGGCGTGCAAAAGCTTTGCGCCGTCCCCGCGCCATGCGCTGCCGTGCATGCACGCGAGCGTGGTCGGCTCGAGACCGGCCAATCTTTCCAGCATGGCGCGGGCGTTCCTCGTGTGTGAAAAATAATCCATCTGCCGGCGGAATGCCTCGCTGGGCCCGAGAATGTCCGACTCGGTTACGGGCGGATTGTCAGCGCCGCCCTGCGTGAACAGGTCGCCGCACAGGAGCGTCCGGGTGCTCTCCTCCATCAGAAAGCCGCATTCCCAGGCGTGCGGAAGGTGGGGCGTGTCATACCAACGGACAGTGTGCTTGCCGAGAGACAACGATTCGCCGTCAGCGAGCGCGCGCGGCGGCCGGTCGGCAAGGTCGCTGATGGACACCAGCGCCGCGACGGTGCCGCACAGAGGCGCGGACTGCGGCGCCGCGGCAAGCCATTCGTTGAGCGACCCGCACTCGTCGGCCTCCACGTGCGAGAACGCGATGTGGCGAAGACGCTGGGGCGGCAGGACGCTTGCGACCGCCTCGTGCACGAGCGGGAACATCTTCCGCAGCCCCGCGTGAAAGAGCAGCGGCTCATCGTCGGCGATGAGATACTGGTTGAACGAAAAACCGCCGCCCGGCAGGGCTACCGGCGTGCTGATGCGGTAGATCCCGTCGGCAACCTCGTGCACAGTCGTCCCGGACTGCTTGTTGGTGATCATCGCTTCACCCTCCTGCTGTCCAATGGATGCGGCATGGCGGCCCGCGCAGCGATGCCCGATCTTCTATTATAGTCTACGCGCGGAGCGGGCGTATCCGCGGCGCTTTATCCTGGTGCATGGCAGGTGGCATCCCTGCAACCGGGGGCGCCCGCGGGAGTCACGGGGGGAGGCAGCAGGATCAGGTCCAAGCTTCCTGCAGCGTCGCCAGCCGGGTCTCGTGTTTCCGCACGGCGCGGCTCACGGTCATGCAATGCACCTCGAAATGCTGCCCGATGGCGGCCATGCTATAAGCACCCGACAAGTAGGCGCGGGCCATGGCCTCATCCCGATCCGGGTAGCGGGCGCGGTACTCCTCAAGGGGCCAAGCGATCGCACGTCGCTGCGCCATTGAGACCTCACGCAGCACCTCGTCGCCTCGGGATTGCGCATGGCTGCGCACGAAGGCGTCATCGCCGAGCAGCAGTTGATGCCGGACGGCTTGCCATGGGCTCGGCGCCCCCATCCCCAGCATGACAAACTCCCGATAAGCCCGGCGCGCCTGGCTTCGCTCCGTGGCGAACTGGCCAAGCAGCCAGTCGGCATCCAGCCAACGGGCAGCCGGCTCTTGTCCCATGACCATGGGATAGCTGCTCCAGCGCCAATCGGCGATGGCGCTCACCATCCTGGCACGCACCGGGTTCAATACCACATAGCGAGCCAGCTCCAGCAAGTAGGCCTCCTTTTGCACCAGGATCGCCTTGTAGTGCCCTTGAAAAGGATGCCCAGCCAAGCCGTGGCGACGATTGACACGCTGCGTATACCAGCCATTCAACTGACGCATCCCTTTCGACAGGTTGCCATCCACCGTTTCCACCAGCAGATGGTAATGGTTGGTCATTTGGCAAAAAGCATGCACCACCCAGTTGAAGCGCTCACAAACCGTGCCCAGCACATCCAGCCAATCACGGCGGTCCGCTTCACACAGGAAAATGTCCTCGCGCCGATCACCGCGGGAGGTGACGTGGTAAAGCGCACCGGCAAACTCGAGTCGCAGGGGTCGGGCCATGCTGGGAGTATAGCAGCAGGGTGTAGGGATGTGAGAACTGAACCCGCGTCCTCGGACTACCTTCGAAATGCCGATTGTGTTGCAACATCAAGCGGAATCATCCACTCGAAAACGCATCGCGGCATAGCATGACGAGTTACTTCAACCATTTGTACTTCGAAAGAATAAGAAGCACCATGACCATCGGTAACAGCAAATTTGCCGGGGCAAAATAACCCAAGAAGTAAAACACAAGCAGCTGTAAAGCCAATGTCACTGCAATGTAGCCCCACGCTCCCCATTTGCGATGTAACCATAGGCCATACGCAACAATTACGTAAAGAATTAAGGAGAGCGCGCTAGATACCAAATAGAGCCGTCCAAGCGATGCGGCCGCCGGAGCCACCAAAAACAATACTGACGCCAACTGGGCAATCAAGATGTATGCAGCGATACAGCGAAGGAGTATCGAATAATTGCGCGGTGAATTGCCCACGTCTTGGCAGTCCATGATGCCTCCTTGTAACCCTAAGATCAGCGGGGTCAGGTCTCACCTTCCTGCACCGCGGCCAGCCGGGTCGCAGCTTTGTGCGAAGGCCGGCCATTAGGTGTAGCAGAAGGATGTAAGAATGTTAGATCTGACCCCATTTCGCGTGCGCTCCTCGGTCGCTTCGGCCCGATGGGTAACTATTTGTTGATAATTTGGTTCGGTTCCAAAAATAGGCTGATTTTCTGCTGGGGCTGTTGTTAGATCTTCATTAAAAGTCAGGTTCAGCATGTACAGTCTCGTGATTGCTAATGTTTGAGGTAACCGGCCGCCGGAGCCGAGCAGCGGCGGAGGGAACCTGCAAGCGCAGCTTGCAGGCGGTCCGTGTTGGCCGAGAGGTTAGGTCTCTTAGCGCACAAAGTAGTGAAGGTAGGCTTCGGTCAAGGTGTCTTGCTTGACACCGCCGGGGTGCTCGACGCTGATCTTAAGAGCGAACCCAACAGAATCACAGTTCGTACAACTGTTGTTCTCAGAAACTGAGACCATCTTGAATTGGGAGGTGTTCTTGCCTGGAGCGATTTGTTGAGCAAGATTCAATACGGAGCCGAGGGGGATAGTTGCTTTTAGCGAGATTGGGTGGACCTGCGACATAGGGACAGCAATCTGTTTCGATTCCTTCCCGGCGCCCGCTGGCAGGAGTATGGCTACCGACGTGACGGTAGCGGGGGTATCAGAACGCTTGTTTGTCAGGACTAGCTTGGCTTCTTGTCCCTCCGAGTGAAGGGAATAGTCCAAGTTACCTCCAAGCCCCTTGGCAATAGCGAAATTTGTCGAGAGGACAAACAGCGAAACTGCAGCGACAGATAGCAAACGCATAAACGCTCCTTGGTGAGTAGAGACCTAATGTTTGAGTTGAGGGGCTGAACGCCGCAGGCGGCCAGTCCCAGTGAGAATCAGTGGGGTCAAGTCTAACATTCCTACACCGTTGCCAGCCGGGTCGCAACTTCTGGCGGAGGTTGGGCCAGTAGGTGTAACAGGGGGATGTAAGAATGTTAGACTTGACCCCATTTCGCATTCGTGGTTCAACGGCGGCATCAAGAACCATCCGCTGCTGGCGGCAGAAGCCATTCTGCTGCGGGAATGGAATCAGTGCCTCTCGCTCATCTGGTTCAACGAAAGTATGAAACCGGCACATGAGCGAGGGCATGGGGACGATGACGACGAGCCGCTTCTCAAAGAACTTGATGGAATGCTCTCGTGGCCATCCAAGAGCCGCCGCAGGTAGGGGCCAGATGGCAAAGTTTCAGATCGTTAACGATCAGTGGGATCGGGTCACATTTCTGCACCGCTGCCAGCCGCACCTCACATTCTTACAAAGATCAGGCTAAGCAGGAAGTATAGCAAAAGAGTGTAGGAATGTGAGACCTGACCTCGCTTCCTTATAGCCCTGCCTGATAACGCCGAAAAAGGTCGCCATAGTTCTCCGGCGGCACCTGCTTCAATTCATTGCCGTGGCGAACCAGATAGAGTCCACCGAAGTGCGATGGATCCTCTTGTGCGTGGGACTCGAAGATAAAAACAGACTTGTCGTAATACCTGACTAGCTTGATGTTACGCGCGACGTAATCGCGCAGGGGTTCCGAGATCGCGGATGCCTTGATTCTTTCCGTCACTAGCTGAAACAGGCGATCGAGAGTCTTGCCGAGCGTCTTTGCTTCATGCTCAACCCCCGTCACAAAGAAATTCTCATAAATCCGCGGCGCCACTCCATAGAGCTCATGAACTCTCTTGGAGTCACACTCTCTATCAGCAATACCAACAAGAACATACCCCTTTGTTCCCTTCTTTATATTAGCAATACCCACAAGCGTTTTCAGGATCTTGTCAAGTGAGTTCTCGTCGAGACATCTCGGCCCGTCGAGCCGCAAGAAGCCCTGCTTGAAGTCATAGGCCGCTTGCTCGGTGTAGGACTGAGCGAGAATGTTCTCAAGCTGAGTTATCCAACGCACATGGGCAGGGTCGTACTTATTGGCGGGCTTGAACGCGGGCTCGTATCTCCCTGCGGTGCTGTTGACGCTGTTGATTCGGTCTTGAGAGCCCCACCGTCCGCCCTCGGGGACCGGAATATCTCCACCGCTTCCGCGCAATAGGCGAATTAAGGCATCGTAGTCCGCTACCTCTTTGACATCCTTCACCAGCAACTTATGAAGCGCGAGGAAAACCACCTGAAAATAGCGGGGTGCCCGCGCCGGCTGTGTTCCGAAGAGTAACTGGCCGAACGTGCTATCGGCTCGATTAAGAACCACCTTTAACTCATCAATCACTCGTTGAAAGTCAGCCGAAGCGGCGTCAACCGTGTACTTTTGAACGGCCAACTCAATTTCCTCAAGCCTCTGCCTTGAGGCATCACCGTCACCGAAGCCGAAATAGTCGTCAAGAAATTCGCTACGCGAAGAAGGTGGCGGATCTAGCAACATGAACGAAAGAAGATCCGCCACAATCTCTTCGTCGCGTGATTCACGAACCTGCTCCTTGGTTAAAACTCCCTGTTTTACCCAAAATACTTCATCAACATCAATTCCATAAGGCAGGTCTCGATTCGTGATGCTGATTTTTTTCATATCATTGAGCAGAACCTCGTCCGTGGCAGATGAATCGCCTCTGATCTTGCTTGCTATTTGCCTGACTGCCTGTGCGAAGTGCCCAGTTGATCCTGCGATTCGGAGCTCCTGCCTAGAAAGCTTTCTGCCCCCGGAGTTAATTCGGCGGAACACTTCATCCACGTCGCCTTTATCTGAGAATTCGTAAATAGAAAGAGGAACGGTATAGGAGGCGATCCTTACGCACATGGCTCTTGGCAAAACAGGCTCCTTTTGAACAAGAACGCCTGAATCAAGAAGAGACTTCGTATCAGCCATAGTATTTAGGTCGAAGTAGCAGTCGCCGACGGAGTACTCGTTTTCAATGAAGCCCAGGATTGCATTCATTCTTTGCATGCCGTCGATTATGTCAAACAAATTCCTGTCTCCCTTTCTGCTCTCCGCAAGAAGAATGATGGGGACAGGATAGCCGCTTGCTATCGAATCAATAAATTTTCTCTTTTCATCAAGAGTCCACACCAGTTTTCGTTGATACCGCCTATTGACGATGTACCGCATGCCTCGGTAATTTCCATATATCCGCTCGACGGACTCACCTTTTACAGTGAGATCTTGTTGATGTTCATTTGATTGCACCGGGCTGCTCCTTCGCGAATTATAGAAGCGTTGAATGATAAACTGGTGGAATATCTAGCTCTAGAGATATGAGTAGCACCGCTACTGGGCGCATTCGGCCTAACGTTCGCCATAAACGCCAGTGAAAAGGGTCAGTGGGGTCAGATCTCACATTCCTACACCGCTCTACACTGCTGCCGCCGGATCTCCACCTTTTGCGGAGGTCGGACGGTCAGATGTGGCAGAAGGATGTAGGAATGTGAGACCTGACCCCTTTTCTCCTTTTGCTTTTCTCTCTTTTGCAGGCCATCAGCTGTATTTTTTCTTGACCCCTTCTCGCAACCAAATATGTCCGGATTCTTTGCGTTTGACACACCGGATTTTTCCAGGTCATCAATGATCGAGCCATAGGCATGTGAATCTAGAGGGGGCCACCCATTCAGCTGAAACATTACGCCACTCTTCTCGATGGCGTCCACTTCCAAGATGGTGTGGTCTTTGTCTCGGCCCTGCCACATTGCGTATAGGACGGTGGCGTGCTCTCTTGAAAACGGGATAGAAGAGTGAGCCCATATCTTGTTCCAAATGCTTAGGGTCTGTTCTCAATCAAGCGAAAAGCGTTATGCCATATGCAACCGAGGTCAAATAAATCGTTCACGGTCAATGACATGGCGCGGGGCTGTTCACAGCGGATGAATTATGGTCATATCCTGACTTTTGCACAGGAGTCAGGATGGACCGGACGATGTTACGAGATGACCAGTGGGCACGCATTGAACAACTCTTGCCCGGCAAGAAGAGTGATCCCGGCTGCACGGCCAAGGACAACCGGCGCTTCGTCGAAGCCGTTCTCTGGATCATGCGCACCGGTAGCCCGTGGCGCGATCTGCCCGGAGAGCTGGGCCA
>NZ_AUIS01000032.1 GCF_000423825.1 Thermithiobacillus tepidarius DSM 3134 | reverse complement strand
CACTGGTGCACCTGCGTCATGCGTTCCAAGGTCGAACCCATGAAGGAGGTCGCCGCCATGGTCCGTCGCCACCTCGAGGGCATCGTCGCCTGGGCCCAGACCCGCCAGACCAACGGCTTCCTCGAAGCGCTCAACGGCCTGTTTCAGTCCGCCAAGCGCCGCGCTCGCGGCTTCACCCGCTTCACCACTATCAGAACCGTCATCTTCCTGATCGCCGGCAAGCTCGACTTCGCAGTGATCAACCCTCATGCCCGGCAACCCACTTGAAATTCAACAGAGCCCCTCGGTTGCATATGGCATAACGCTTTTCGCTTGATTGAGAACAGACCCTAAGGACGAAATGACGGGGCATGGGTTCAGGGCTATGGCCCGAACCCTGCTGGATGAGGTGCTGGGGATTCGCCCTGATGTGATCGAGCAGCAGTTGGCCCATGCCGTCCGGGACCCCAATGGCCGGGCCTACAACAGGACTCGGCACCTGGATGAGAGAAAAAGAATGATGCAGGCGTGGGCCGATTACCTGGATCGGCTTCGCGCCGGCGCGGATGTGGTGCCGCTGCATCGGGCTGGCTGACCCGTCCTCTTTGCGTCTCATGAGTTGGCATATTGTCCCAGATATACATATAATATATGCATGATAGTGGATTGGGACCCTCGGAAGGCTGAAGGCAACTTACGCAAGCATGGCATTCGGTTTGCCGATGCGGAGGCGGTACTTTTTGATCCACTGGCGCTGACGCGCGAAGACATGGATGCCGAAGGCGAGCAACGGCATGTGACCCTGGGACTAGATGCCTTGGGGCGGGTTCTGGTCGTCGTCTATACCTATCGTGGCGAGCATATCAGGATCATTTCCGCCCGCAAGGCGACAACGAAAGAGGCGCGTACTTATGAAAGCGGAATATGATTTCAGTCAGGCCCGGCGCGGCGCGGTCATTGCGCAGCCGGGCAAGACCAGGATTACCATTTATCTGGATAACGATATTCTTGATGCCTTCCGCGCTCGCGCGGATGAGGCGGGCCGGGGGTATCAATCCTTGATCAATGACGCATTGCGGGTCGCCTTGTCTCGCGCGCCAGCACCCGTGGATGAAGCCACCTTACGCAAGGTCTTGCGCGAGGAACTGCACGCCACCCCCTAGCCTGGCTCCAGCAGCGAGTCGGCGCAAGAGGAGATCAGCGCCAGTTCCGCCCGGTCGCTGGCGCTGATCTCGAGATCCTGCCGCGCCAGCAGGCGCGCCAGCGTTTCGATGCCGGCCAGCATCTGGATTTTGCGGGCCGAATAGATGTTCTGATTCTGGTCCTGCATGGGTGCTGCCTCCCGGTTTTTTTATGATGGTCCGGATATTTGTATCAGACTTTCGTCTTATGCGCAAGCAACTGATTTTACTACATTTTTTATATAAAATACCATAATGGCAGTGGCCGTGCCCACACCAAAACAAGTCAGGGCCTGGCGGCAACGCCGGGCCCTTTTCACGTCTAGAGATCGGCGCCCGGCACCGTCGCCGTCGTCCGGAACTTGTTGCCGCCGATGGTCTGCAGCAGCACCTGATAGCGGCCCGCCGGCAGATGCAAGCCGGGCTGCGCCGGCGGCAGCTCGATGCGCGCTTGGGCGCCCACCTGCCCGGCCAGCCCGTAGATGCCCGTCTCGAACTTGTTGTAGTCGTAGACATTGTGGATGGCGTTGCGGGACAACGCGCTCAATTGCCCGCCATTCCAGTGCTCCACCACGGCGTCCTGCCCGGCCAGCACCGCCACGTCGATCACATGGGAAGCGACCGCCGGCGTGCCGCCGTTGACGTAGGCATCGATGCCCAGGCGCCCATCGCTGCCGAGGGCGGCATGGCTGAGCTGGATGTGGTGCTTGGCCGGGCTGACCGGACCGCTGTGATAGGGCGTGAGAATGGCGCCGCGATAGTAGCCGTAGAAGGCCATCGCCCACAGCAGGGACGCGATGCCCAGGAACTTGGCCCAGCGCTCCAGCGTCCGCCGCGGCCACGGGGCGCTGCCGAACCAGCGGAACCACGGCCGGTTGGCCAGGGAGGGATAGCGCCGCATGAGCCAGTGATCCACGGACCAGGCGCCGCCGCCGGCCGTGAAGATGACGGCACCCATGGCGAAGTTGCTGGCCGACATGGTCCATTCGTCGATGCAGGTGGAGCCCTGCCAGCCGAAGATCGGCATGAGGGCGGCGCTCAGGCCGATGCTGATCAGTGCGGACAGGCGCGTCAGCGTGCCCGTCAGCAGACCGAGGCCGCTGATCAGCTCGAGGGCGGTCACCAGGATCAGGGTGGCCAGGAGCAAATGGGCATGGTGCAGCAGAAAACCGATGACGCGATCGAGTCCGAAGAGCGCGCCGGGCATGGCACCCTGGAGCTTGTTGGCCATCCATTTGTAGGAACTGGGGTCCAGCTTGGCGGGGGCATAAAAGAAGCGCCGGCTGCCGCCGCCCCAGTAGATCCAGCCCTGCACCAGGCGGATGCCGAGCACCACCAGCCCCAAGAGACGCCAAGCAACGTCCGGATCACGGCTTGGCGCTTGCACATCATAAGCTGCGGTCGACATGGGAACCTCCTGTCGAAAAGAAAACCGCGCCGGCGGCTCCCGGCCGGCGGCGCATGGCCGTCGAGGGATGCCAGGCAATCAGGTCACGGGCCCCTGCGCTCCGGCTCCCGGGTGAAAGCCCGGATTGACCACCGTCACCGGCAGGGCATGCAGCCAGTCGTAGCTGTTGCTGAGATACAGGGTCCCGCCGACGATCACCGGGTTGACGATGCCGAAGCGCCCGCCCACGTGATGCCGGCCGAGTTCCTTGCCGGTTTTGGGGTCCAGTGCGTAGAGGTCGGGTCCGGTGGAGATGTACAGGGCGCCCTGGTAGTAGGTCGCCGGCCCGCGGCTGCTGCCCGCTGGTCCGGGATTGGGCACGTGCCAGGTCCACAGGCGCTTGCCGCTCTTGAGCTCATAGGCCTGGTAGATGTTGTTCACCGGGGTGCCGACGTAGGCGATGCCGTCGTGCACCATGGGCATGCCGCCCTTGAAGGCGGGCGGCTTGGGCCCGCGGCCCATGTTGTGCTGCCACAGGGTCCGGCCGGTCTTGGCGTCGAAGGCCACCAGCCGGGTATCCATGGTGGTTTTCTTGCCCTCCTTTTTCGCATCGGCCACGGCATCCATCAGCACGACGCCGTCCGCGACCGCCGGGGAGACGTCGCCGATGCCGGTATTGTCGGCGCCCGGAATGGTGGACTTCCAGAGCACCTTGCCGCTGGCCGCATCCAGGCTGAACACGTGTCCGGGCGAGGACATGGCGACAAAGACCCGGCCGTCGGCCACCATGGGGCTGGACATGTTGGCCATGCCGCCCAGATGGGTCTTCCACAGCTGCTTGCCGGTCGCCGCATCCAGCGCGTAGGCGTTGCCGCTGCCGGTGACGAAGAACAGGCGGCCCTGGCTGATGGCCGGGGTGGGCATGGCTTCGCCTTGGGTGCCGAAGTGCCACAGGTACTTGCCGTCGCGGGCATCCAGGGCATAGATGCCGTTGAAGGCGACGCCGCCGCCCCGCACCGCGGTCTTGCTCTTGGCGAACTGCTGGACATTGGAGAAGTTGAAAGCCACGCTGCCCGCGGACAGGTAGACGCGCCCATGGCTCACCAGCGGCGTGCCCATGAGGGTGTTGGGCGTCGGGCTGAAGCGCCAGATCAGCTTGCCGGTGCGCGCGTTGACGGCATAGGCGAACTGGTCGTCGCTTTCGGCGTAGACGATGCCGTCGACCACCGACACGCCCACCGCATTGCCGGCGAACTGGGTGAGAGTGGGCATGGCCCGGCGCTCGCCGATCACGTCCTGATCGAAGCCGTCCGCCCGGGACAGCGGCCAGGCGCGCGCCTCGGCGAAGTTCCAGCTCACCCCGTCCCGCAGCCAACGCGGCTCCTGGGCGGGCGGCGCGAAAGCGGCGTTGTGCACGGGCCCCGCGCCATACTGCTCCCAGGCGTGGGGAAAGAAACGGGCATCCTCCGGCGCGGGCAGATTCTCCGGGTAGAACACCCGGTCATAGGGCCCGCCGTGCTGCAACGGGAGAGCCGCATCCGGCCGGGGCGCCTGGGCATGGCCCCCTGTCGTTGCGGTCAGAAAGAGCACACTGCTCAGCACAGCGGCGTAGCGAATGGTGTCCATGGAAAAACCTCCTGCTCGAGGCGTGCAAGTTGATAGGCAACTGCGCTCGCGCAAGCAGTCCAGTGGTCGCCAGCCGCTGTCATTTCCTTCCGGATCCGGGCCTGAAACAGCTTCTTCTCTCATTTACTCCTACTGACTCGCCGCCGCTGCGGAAGTTTTGCGGAATCCGCCCGTCTCCGTCCAAGGACGGGTACGGGCGCCCCCGGACCATCGGGTCTTCCCTGATCCGGGCTGCGGTCCGACAATTGCTCCACCGGCGCGCAGCCGCCATGCCGCAACCGGGGAAAAGTACCAGGCAAGAGCGGAGGACATATGCATCTGAATGGAAAAGTCGCCATCGTCACCGGCGGTGGGCAGGGCATCGGCAAGGCCATCGCCAGGCACTGCCTGGAGCGGGGGCTCAAGGTGGTGATCGCGGAGGCGGATGCGGAGGCCGGACAGGAGACCGCGGCGGAACTGGCTGCCCTCGGCGACATCCGCTGTGTGGCCGCCGACGTCGCCCGCGAGGAGGACGTGCAGCGCACGGTCCGCGAGGCCGTGGACGGCTACGGCCGGCTGGATTATCTGGTCAACAATGCCGGCATCATGATCCGCAAGCCGGTCACCGAGTTGAGCCTGGCGGAATGGCGGCGGGTGCTCGACGTCAATCTCAGCAGCGTCTTTCTGGGCGCCAAGCATGCCGCGCCCTTCCTGCGTGAGCGGCGCGGCGCCATCGTCAACATCGCCTCCACGCGCGGGCTCATGTCCGAGCCGGCCACGGAAGCCTACTCGGCTTCCAAGGGCGGCATCATCGCCCTCACCCACGCCCTGGCCGTGAGCCTGGGGCCGGCGGTCCGGGTCAACTGCGTCAGCCCCGGCTGGATCGAGGCCGGCGACTGGAAGAAGCGCAGCCTGCGCCACCCGGTCCAGTTGCGCGAGGAAGACCACCGCCAGCACCCGGCGGGCAGGGTCGGCCGGCCGGAGGACGTGGCGTCGTTGGTGCTGTACCTGCTGTCCGACGAGGCCGGCTTCGTCACCGGCGCCGACTTCGTGGTGGACGGCGGCATGACCCGCAAGATGATCTACGTGGAATGAGCCGATGAAAGCCATCGACCGCGACTTGCTGCAGCGCTTGAGCGCGCAGGCCGTCGACTCGGGCCGGCGACGGGCCAACTACAACTTCCATCCGGAGCCCGCGGACGGCGTCCAGCGCTTTTGCAACGCCATCGAGCCGGGCAGCTACGTGCGCCCGCACCGGCACCCGGCGGCCGGGCGCTGGGAATTCGTCCTGGCGCTGAGAGGCGCGGCCGTGCTCCTGAGCTTCGACGACCAAGGCCAAGTGCGCGAACGGCTGGTCCTCTCGCCCGATGGCGCGTGCCGCGGCGCGGAGATTCCGGGCGGCACCTGGCACACGCTGGCGGCGCTCGAGCCGGGCACCGTGCTCTTCGAGTTCAAGCCAGGTCCCTACTCGCCCACCGCCGACAAGGATTTCGTCGCCTGGGCGCCGCCGGAGGGCGACGCGGCCTGCCCGCGCTTCGAGCGATGGTTCACCATCGCGCGCATTGGGGATCGCGTATCGCCGCTGGGCTGACGCACCGCCGCACGCCCAAGCGGTAACGCCGTGCCGACCCGGGCGACAGACCATTGGCCGCTTTGACAAGCTGCGGCCCACGGCCTATGCTTGGATTAAAACGAATATTCGTTCTAGAGGCAAACGATGCTGGCACAGCAAGCAGGCAAACGACCGACGGGCGACACGCGGCAACAGGTGCTGGATACCTCGCTCACGCTTTTCACCGAACGGGGCTACTTCAACACTTCGGTGCACGACATCGCCCGGGCGTCCAAGGTCAGCATCGGCTCCATTTATCATCATTTTCAGGACAAGGAAGGCATCGCGCGGGCGCTCTACCGCGGGCTCATGGAGCGCATGGAGCATGAACTGGCAATGATCAGCGAGGGCCATGCTGGCGCCCACGACCGCTGCCGCGCCATTGTGGCGCTGCTCTTCGAACTGGCGGAGCGCGAACCGCGGACCATGGCGTTCATGCTCTACGCCAAGCACCGGGAATTCCTGCCCAACGAGCGGCCGGTGTGCTCCTCGAAGCCCTTCGAGACCATGCGCGCCATCGTCGCCGAGGGCATCCGGCGCGGGGAGATCTGCGACACGGACCCCGTGGTCGCCGCCACCTGCCTTTTCGGCGGCCCCATCCGCATGATCACCATGCGCCTGGATGGCATCCTGCCGAAACCGCTGCCGCATTACCTGGATGCGGTCTGGCATTGCGCCTGGCGGGCGGTGGCCCGCTGATTTTTTTGAGCACGGAGTAGAACGAACATTCATTCTATAGGAGGTGTGCGATGCAAAGCATGGCAATCGTGGTTCGCGACGACGCCTACGACAAAATCCTCACTCCGCTGGCCTTCGCCTACCTGGCAGCCGCCGAGGGGACGCAGGTGGACATGCTCTTTGTCAACTGGGCGGTGCGCGCCCTCACCGCGGACGGCGCCCGCGCGCTGCGCGTGGACGGCGCCCATCGGGAGCAGGATGCCTGGGTGCGGGCACAGGTGGCCAAGGCCGGTCTGCCCCCGGACATCCACGACATTCTCAAGGCCCTGAAGGACACCGGCAACGTCGAACTCTATGCCTGCAGCCTGGCCGCCGCCATCTTCGGCGTGGACGACAGCAACCTGATCCCGGAGGCGTCCGGCATCACCGGAGCCTACTGGTTCCTGAACGAGAAGGCCGCCAAGGCCGACCACTACCAGTACTTCTAGAGGAGGCCCCATGAGCGCATTCACCGTGACCGAAACCCTCGACACTTCGGGCAAGTGCTGCCCCATGCCCATCGTGGAGACCAACAAGGCCATGCGTACCCTCGCCGCCGGCGACGTGCTGGAAATCGTGGCCACCGATCCGGGCACGCGCAAGGACATCCCGGCCTGGTGCGAGCGCACCGGCAACCGCCTGCTGTCGGTCGACGACGGCGGCCTGGAGATCCACTATTACGTGCGCAAGGAAGGGTGAGGAAAGCACTCGCCGTCCGGATCCCGTCAGCGACGGCCGGGCGGCGATGCGGGAACGGGATGCGCCGGCCGCTGGGCCGGCGCTGGCATGAGACAGAGGAGACAACGCTTGAAACTGCCGAACAAATCCGTGGCGTGGTGGTACTGGCTCGCCACCGTGCTGCTGCTGGGCCTTGGACTCCTGGGAGGTTACTTCGCGGCTTTTTACGCGGCCATCGCATTGACGGCGATACAGGTCGTCCACTTCGCCCTGCGGGATCGCAGCCTCGCGTCCTTTCCGGTCCAGGTGCGCATCGCCTATCTGGGCCTCCTGCTGCTGGCGCTGTGGTCGCCGTTGCGCTTCATCTACGTCATCCAACTACTCGGCACCACCGCCATGGTGACGGTCAATTACTGCCTGCTGGCCCGCTGCCTATCGCTGCTGCCCTGGAACCGCAGCCATTCCCTGTCCTGGGAACTGGTGCGGCGGACCTTTTTCTCGCCGCCGATGCCGGGCCGCATCCGGGTCGCGCCCGATGCGGAGCGCGGCTGAAGCGCAGACTGGGCGTCAACGGCGGTCGGTGCCGGCACTCCGGCGCGGCCGGGCCAGCGGCTCGAAACGCCTGAGCTCCACCCGCCACCGCGCGTCGCTCGCGTGCAGGATCAGGCAGGACGGCCCGCCGAAGGTGCGGGTGCCGCCCGCCGCGCCGGGATTCAGCACCCACGGCACCTGGGCTTGGTCGCAGCTCAGCTGGTGGCTGTGGCCGTAGACCACGGCGCGGGCATCGGCGTAGGCCCGGCGCAGCCAGGCATGACGGGTCCTGCCGGGGCCGGCGCGATCGCCATGCACGGCCACGAGCCGCCCGCCCGGCAGCTCCAGGCTGGCCTCCCAAGGCAAACCCTGCAGCCGATCCCCCTCCCCCGCCGGCCATTTGTCCGGCACGTCATTGTTGCCGCGCACGGCCAGCACGACGCCGCCGCGCGGGCGCAGGGCGTCGAGCACCGCCGCCGCGCCGATGTCGCCGGCATGCACCGCGCAGTCGCACTGGGCCACCAGCTCGACGATGCGCTCGTCCACCCGGCCATGGGTATCGGCCAGCAAGGCCACCCGGACGCCGCCCGTCACGACAGCGCGCCTTCCGCCTGCTTGTCGAAGATGCGCTGCGCCAGGGCGGCATCCAGCAGCACCGAGGCCCGCAGCGGCAGATGGTCCGAGGCGACGCGGGTCAAGCGGGTGTCATGCACGCGGATTTCCCGAATTGCCTGCCGCGGCTGCATCCAGATGCGGTCCAGGGCCAGGCAGCGGAAGGCGGTCGGGAAGGTGCGGGCGGCGGCGGGCTTGCCCAGATGGGCATGCAGCCAGCGCAGCGGCCGGCCCCACGGCAGCCACTCGTTGAAGTCGCCGAGCACCATCACGAAGCGGCTGCGCTCCTCCCGCAGGATTTCCAGCAGGCGCTTGACCTGCTGGCGGCGCTCGGCGGCCTGCAGTCCCAGATGGGTGACGATCACCCGCACCGGATGGCCGCCGATGTCCACGTCCGCATCGATGGCGCCGCGCGGCTCGCGCCCGGGCACGCTGAGGTCGATCTGCCGCACCTCGCGGATCGGATGGCGCGTGAGCAGGACATTGCCGAAATCGCCGTCGTGCCGCTGGATGGTGTGCCCGGGCACCGCGTCGAGCCCGGTGGCGTTGGCCAGGAAATCCATCTGCATGGACTCCTTGCCGAGGCCGGGGCGCGAGTCCACTTCCTGCAGGCCGATGATGTCCGCTTCCAGCTCGCGGATCACCTGGGCCACCCGGCCCGGATCGCAGCGCCCGTCCATGCCGACGCACTGATGGATGTTGTAGGAGGCCGCCGCGAAGCGGAACGGCTTGGCGACGAACTTGCTTCCGAATTCAGACATGCTCTCCTTCCTTGGCAAACTCCGCGGCGCGCGCCTCGTCCTTGGCCAGCCAACGGCGGACGGCCAGCACCGCCAGTACGATCAAAACGACCACGACGGCCAGCACCGCGTAACTTTTCGCACCAGGATTAGTGATCGCGTTGGCCAATTGGTTCCCGAACACCGTGATGGCCAGGATGCCGGGGCTCATGCCGAGCAGGGTGCCGATGACGAACTCCCGGAAGCGGATGTGGGAGGCGCCCGCCACCATGTTGACGATGGTGAAGGGCGCTACCGGCAGCAGGCGCACCACCGCCATCGCCAGCACCCCCTGGCGCCCCAGTTGGCGGCTCAGGCGGTTCAGGCGCGAGCCGCCCAGGCGGCGCACCGTGTCGCGGCCCAGGAGATGGCCGATGGCGTAGGTCAGCGCCGCCCCCAGCAGCGCCCCCAGCAGCGAGTAGCCGAAGCCGAGCCAAGGCCCGAAGGCCAGGGCCGTGGCGACGATGAGCAGGGTGATCGGCACCATGGCCACGCTGCCCAGCAGATAGGCCCCGATGACGAAAAGCGGGGCCAGCGGCTGCTCGCCCAGGGATGCCGCCAGGCGCGCCAGGGTGCGCACGTTGAGCCAGTCACGCAGCGGCGTCCAGTGCCAGGCGGCGGCCAAGGCGGCCAGGCCGGTCAGCAGCACGGCGAAGCGCAGCAGCTTGTGCTTGCCCTGGCGCGGGAACTCCGCGGGTAGGAAATCCTTGAGCAGCCGTTCCGGCGCCTCCGGGCTCTCCGGGTCTATGAGCGGCGCGTCGGGCACCAGGTGATCCAAGGATTCGGACACCGACACCTCCAGCGGCTGCAGCGTCCGCTCGCCGCCGCGCAGGCTTGCCACGGCCCGGATCAGCGACTGCTCGGCGGCGATGCGCTCGGCCAGCCGTGCCGGCTCCACTTCGAGGTGCTCGCCCAGCAGGCGATCGCGGAAACGGGCGATGCCGGCGGCAATGCGCGCATCATCCCCGCTCTCCACGGCCAGGTCGCACTCGGTATCGAAGCCCATGGAGCGGTTGCTGAGATTGGAGGAGCCGACGCGCACCAGCACGTCGTCCACCACCAGAATCTTGGAATGCAGGCCGATGCAGTGCTCGCCGAGCCCCGGCACGGTCGGGAAATACACCCGCAGGCGGCCGTGCCGGTCCGCTTCCCGCAGCCGGCGCAGCACGCGGGCGCGCAGCACGCCCATGGTGCTGTCCTCCAGCCAGCCCGACTGCCGCTCGGGCAGCACCATGACGACCTCCGGGCCGTCGGGCTCCTGCAGGCGGGCGGCCAGGGCCTCGGCGATCAGGCTGGAGGTGAAGTACTGATTTTCGATGTAGATGAAGTGTCGCGCCGCGGCAATGGCGTCCAGGTGCAGGGCCTGGATCTCGCGGATTTCCGGGTGATCCTGGTAGGCGGGCTCGGTGCGCGCGATGGCGACCTGCACGTTTTCCAGGTCGGGCCGCAGCCAGCCCGGCCAGGGATCGTGGCCCACGCCTTGGGGCGTGCGCGGATAGCGACCGGTGGCGCGGCGCCAGCGCTCGCGGGCCAGTTCGCCGAGGGCGGCGGCGGCCGCGCCGTCGACCGCCATCTGCACGTCGTGGAAGGGCGGATAGGGCACGCCCGCCGGGTCCACCCGGCGCGGCTCGTCGGCCCGGTGCGCGGGCGTGTCCCAGCGGCGGATGGCCAGATCGAAGCCGCCGACGAAGGCGAGCGCATCGTCCACCACCACCACCTTCTGGTGATGGGAGGCGCCGACCGGGTGCCTGCCGTCCAGCCGGAAATGCAGGCGGCGGTGGGTACGCCAGTCCAGCTTGTAGAGGGGAAAGGGCTCGCGCTCGAAGACGTAGATCATGGCGAAATCCCAGCCGAGCAGATAGGCGCGCAGGCCGCGCCGGCGCGATACGAGCGTGTTCAGGAAATCGCCGAGCGTGACGGGCAGATCGCGGGGTCCGTCGTCGCGCCGCAGCTGCAGCCGGCTGTCGATGTCCCAGCCCAGGATGTAGATGGACTCCCGCGCCTGCGCCACGGCGGCGGCAAAGGCGCGGAAATAGGCATCGCCGTCCACCAGAAAGGCGGCGCGCCGGGCCGGCGCCAGGCGCCAGCAGTTTCTGCCTTCCGCAAGAATGCTCGTCTTTGTCATGGGTCAAGGCGCACACCGCATCCATGCAGCGGTCCGGTCAAGGAAAACGGCGGCCTGCGCCGGGCGCGGCACAGTGCCTGGGAACATGGCTTTTGACAACCCGTCCGCGCAATGTGCTGCGCGGGCGAGCCAAAGGGAGGAGGCCCTGACAAACGCAGGGCCGACAACGCTTGCTGCGGGTCGGCTCAGGCTTTGAGATTCTGCGCCAGGAAGTGCAGGGTCATCTGCCAGGCCTCGGCAGCGGCCTGTGCCACGTAGCTGTCGCGCTGGTCGTTGAAGAAGGCGTGGCCGGCATTGGGGAAAACGCTCAAGGTATAGCGCTTGTTGGCAGCCGACAGGGCCTCGGCGATGCGGGCGTGCTCGTCGGGCAGGATGGAACTGTCCTTGGCGCCGTAGAGCAGCAGCGCCGGCGTCCGGAGCTCCGCGACGCGGTCCAGCAGGGGCTTCCGGCCCAGGGGGTCCTGCCGCGGCGCGATGCCGCCGCCATAGAAGGACACCGCGCCCCGGAGGCGGCTGCCGTGGGTGATGTTGGTCAGGAAGGCCAGACGCCCGCCCATGCAAAAGCCGATGGTGCCGAGCCGGCCGTCCGCCACCTCCGCGCGCGCCGCCAGAAAGGCCAGGCCCTGCCCCGCCTCCGCCATCACTTGGTCGTCGTCGAGGGTTTTCAGCTGGGCCATGGCGCGCTCCCGCTCGGCATAAGGAAAGACCTTGCCGTGATAGAGGTCCGGCGCCAGGGCGGCGTAGCCCAGGCTGGCCAAGCGCTTGCATACGTCCTGGATGTGCTCGTTCAGGCCGAAGGCCTCCATGAAGAGGAGAATGCCCGGGAACGGCCCCCGGCCGGCCGGGCGTGCGTAAAAGCCCGACAGCTCGGACCCGATTTTCACGGTGCCGCTCTCCACCTGGTGCATGCGCAAAGCGGTACGGGCCTGGGCAGGCCCGCTCAGCAGCAACGGCGTGCTCGCCAGCGCGGCGGAATGGGCGATGAACTTGCGTCTATCCATGCTCGTTTTCCTGTAATCCCGGGGATGGACCGGTCAGTAGAGCAAATCCAGGCCGCGCCGCCCGGCCGGCACCACCACGATGCCCGACGGGGTGACAACGTAGCGCTGGCGGTCGGCGTCGGCATCATAGCCAATGCGCGTACCCGGCTCAATCACATTGTAGCGGTCGACGATGGTGCGGCGCAGCTTGCTGCCGCGCTTGACGCAGACGTAGTCCATGATGATGCAGTCCTCGAGCTCCACCCCCTCTTCCAGGATCACCTCCCGCCGCACCACCGAGTTGCGCACGGAAGCGCCCTTGACCACGGTGCCGCCCGCCAGGATGCTGTTCTCGATATCGCCGCTCAGGATCTTGGCGATCGGCCCTTGATAGTTGCTGGAGTAGATGGGCCACTGCAGGTTGAAGGCATCGAAGCACGGCTGCTCGCCGAGCACGTCCTGATGGGCATTGAAATAGGTGTCGATGGTGCCCACGTCGCGCCAGTAGCTCTGGTCCTCGTAAGGCTTGAGCCCGGGCACCCGGTTGGTGGAAAAATCGTAGGCGTACACGCCGTGGGTGCGCGTCAGGCGCGGCAAAATGTGGTGCCCGAAATCGTTCTCGCCGTTGCGGTGCGCCTCCTCCAGCGCCTCGATGAGCACATTGCAGCTGAACAGGTAATTGCCCATGGAAGCATAAGCCCGCTTGGGGTCCGAGGGCATCGGCGTGGCCTGCGCGGGCTTTTCCTGGAACTCGCGGATGCGGCCGTCGGCCTCGGCGGCGATGATGCCGAAGGAGGCAGACTGCTCGATGGGCACCGGCAGCGCCGCCACCGTGGCATCCGCGCCGCACTCGAGGTGAAAGTTCACCATCTGGCGGATATCCATGCGATAGATGTGGTCGGCCCCGAAGACGGCGATCAGATCGGGCCGGTGCTGATAGATCAAATTGAGGTTCTGGTAGACGGCGTCGGCGGTGCCCTGGAACCAGTCCGGCCCGGCCCGCATCTGCGGCGGCACCACCGTGACGAAGTGGCCGAGGATCATCGGCGACACGGCCCAGGCCCGGCGCACGTGCTCGATCAGGGACTGGGACTTGTACTGCACCAGCAGGTAGATGGCGTGGATCTCGGAGTTGATCATGTTGCTGAGCACGAAATCCACGATGCGGTAACGGCCGCCGAACGGCACGGACGGCTTCGAGCGCTCGGCGGTCAGCGGATGCAGGCGCTTGCCTTCCCCGCCGGCCATCACCATCGCCAGGATTCTGGGTGTAGCCATGCTTGCACCCCCTTGTTTGTCTGAATTATAGCTAGGACAAAGCATGGCACGGCGTGTTCGGACCCGCGCATCCGCCCTATGGAGCACGCGCCGGCATCCTGCCATGGTCGGAGGACGGGCCGCCGCGGCCTTGCTTAGTATCTCGTGATGAGGCGCCCGGACGGCCGCACCAGCGGAGATACGACATGACTGTCCTCGTTGTGAACGGCGTGCGACAGATGGTGGAAGCCGATCCCGACATGCCGCTCCTGTGGGCGTTGCGGGATCGGCTCGGTCTCATGGGCAGCAAGCCGAGCTGCGGCATCGGCGCCTGCGGCGCCTGCATCGTGCATCTGGACGGCGCTCCCGTCCGCGGCTGCGTCACCCCGCTCGCCGCCGCGGCCGGCAAAGAAGTCACCACCATCGAAGGCCTCGCCGCCGATCCGCATCACCCCCTGTTGCGCGCCTGGCTCGCCGAGGACGTATCCCAATGCGGCTACTGCCAGCCGGGACAGATCATGGCCGCCGCGGCGCTCCTGGCCGCCCATCCTCAGCCCACCGACCTCGACATCGATGCCGCCATGGCGCACGTCCTCTGCCGCTGCGGCACTTATCAGCGCATCCGCCGGGCCATCCACCGCGCCGCCGGCTCGGCGGACATGCCGCCCGTACCCGCTCCGCCGCCGATTTCCGCGACCGCGTTCCAGTTCGATCCCTGGATCCGCATCGACGAACACGGCACCGTGACCATCCTGATCGACCGCGCCGAGATGGGCCAGGGTGTGCTGACTGGCTTGGCCATGCTGGTGGCGGAAGAGCTGGAGGTGGATCTGTCCGCCGTCCGCACCGAGTTCGCCCCGGCCGGCCCGGCCTACATCAACCCGCTTCTCGGCAAGCAGAGCACCGGCGGCAGCACCGCCGTGCGCGCCGCCTGGGAGCCGCTGCGCCGGGCCGGCGCACAGGCGCGGGAGCGGCTCATCACCGCGGCGGCCCGGATCTGGAGCGTGGAAGCCGCGAGCTGCCGCGCCGCGCACGGCGCCGTGCTGCACCCGTCCAGCGGCCGCCGCCTGGACTATGGCGCCCTGGCCGCCCGCGCCGCCGCCCTGCCCGCACCGACGCAGGTGGTCCTGAAGCCCCCCACGGCTTTCCGCCTCATCGGCCAGCCGACCCCCATGCTGGATGCGCCGCTCAAGATCACCGGCCGTGCTGTCTTCGGCGTGGATGTGCAAGTGCCTGGGATGCGCGTGGCCGTCGTGCTGCGCTGCCCCAGCTTCGGCGGGCGCGCCGTGAGCGTCGATGTCCGGGCAGCCGAGGCGGTGCCAGGCGTGCAGCGGATAGTGCCGATCGCCAGCGGCATCGCGGTAATCGCCGACGATTTTTGGGCCGCCAAGCAGGGCCGGGAGGCGCTCGCCGTACAGTGGGAAGCGGGCCCCCTTGCCGCGCTGGACAGCGCCGCCATCCGCACCGCCCTCGCAGCCGCCGCCCGCGATCCGGGCACGCCCGTGCGCGACGACGGCCAGCTGGACGCCGCCTTCGCCCAAGCGGGCAGGCGGCTGGAAGCGGTCTATGAAACGCCTTATCTCGCCCACGCGGCCATGGAACCCATGAACTGCACCGCCCACGTGCGGGCGGACGGCTGCGACGTCTGGGTGCCGACCCAGGCCCAGGGCGGCGCGCAGGAAACGGTGGCGGAGCTCACCGGCCTGTCGCCGGCCGCCATCCGGGTCCACAGCACCTTCCTGGGCGGCGGCTTCGGCCGGCGGTTGCAGCAGGATTTCGTGGCCGAAGCGGTGCAGCTCTCCCGGGCAGTGGATGCACCGATGCAGGTGGTCTGGACACGGGAGGACGACCTGCGCCATGACCACTACCGGCCGGCCAACCACAACTACCTGGCGGCGGCACTGGACGCCCACGGGCGGCCGCTGGCCTGGCTGCACCGGGTGACGGGCCCCGCCGCCTCCCTCGATGGCGCCCATTTCCCTTACGCCATCCCTCATGTGCGCGTCGAACACACGGAAGCGGACCCGGGCGTGCCGACCGGCGCCTGGCGCTCGGTGGCCCACTCCCAAAGCGCCTTCGCCATCGAAGGCTTCGTGGACGAGCTGGCGACGGCCGCCGGCGCCGACCCGTATGCCTTTCGGCTCGACCTGCTGCATCACGCCCCGCGCCATCAGCGAGTGCTGGAGCTGGCCGCCGAGAGGGCGGGCTGGGGCCGCGCGCTGCCGTCCGGCCACGGGCGCGGCACCGCCGTGCATCAGTCCTTCGGCTCCTGGGTGGCGCAGGTGGCGGAAGTCTCCGTCGCCGGGGACGGCCGGGTGCGGGTGCACCGCATCGTCTGCGCCGTCGACTGCGGTCTGGCGGTCAACCCCAATGCGGTGGCGGCGCAGATGGAAGGGGCCGTGGCTTTCGGCCTCAGCGCCGCCCTCAAGGGCGAGATCACTTTGACCCATGGCCGCGTGCTGCAGGGCAACTTCGACGACTATCCCATTCTGCGGATGGACGAAATGCCCTTGGTCGAGGTGCACATCCTGCCCAGCCGCGAGCCGCCCGGCGGCGTGGGCGAACCGGGCGTGCCGCCCGTGGCGCCGGCAGTCGCCAACGCAGTCTTCGCCGCCACCGGCCGGCGCATCCGCCGCCTGCCCATTCGCGCCGAAACCCTGCGGACGACATCGTGAGGCGGCCATGACGGCTCGCCCCCAGCGCCTGCAGCTCCAACCCTTCGCGCCCGGGTGCGTGCGCGGCGTACTGCGCCGCGCCGGGGATCCTGGCAGCAACAGCCTGCTGATACTGTCCGCCGCCGCCCTCGACCGCCTGACCGCATGCCCCGCCGGCTTGATCGTGGTCGATGGGGCGCCCTTTTCCCACGCGATGATCCGCCTTCTCGGCCTGGGCATCCCCACGGTGCTGGCCACGGCGGCACAGGCGGCGCGACTGCCCGAAGGCGCCGCGGCCTTGCTGGACGGCGCCACCGGCCTGATCACCCTGCCCCCGCCCGCCGCAGCGCTCCCCGGGCCGCCCGCCGCGCCCGCGCCGGGCGTCGCCGTCAGCACGGCGGATGGCGCGACAGTGGAGCTGCGCGCCAGCGTTGCCGATGCCGACGGCGCGGCCCGGGCCGTGCGCCACGGCGCCGGCGGGATCGGCCTGGTGCGTTCCGAATTCCTGTTGTCGGCAAGCTCCCAAGTACCCGATGCCGCCGCCTACCGCACCGCGCTGGCCGCCCTCTGCCAGGCCGCCCGCCCCCTCCCCGTGACCGTGCGCCTGCTCGACATCAGCCCCGACAAGCGCCCGGCCTGGCTGAAGCCGCTGCCGGGCATGGCCGGCCCACTCGGCCTGCAGGGCGTCCGCCTCTACGGACGCGAGCCGGTGTGCCGCGCCTGGCGCGCGGAAGCGGCCGCGCTGGCTGAGCTGGCGCGCGATTTCGATCTCGCCGTGCTCATCCCCTTCGTCACCCATCCGGCGGAGTTTCGCCGCTGGCGGCGGGAAATGGAGCAGGCGCTCGGATCGCAGCACCTGCCCATCGGCGTCATGGTGGAAACGCCGGCCGCCGCCCTGGCCTTGCCGGCATGGATGGAATTGGCGGATTTCGTGGCCGTCGGCTGCAACGACCTCATGCAGTGCCTCTTCGCCGCCGATCGGGACCAACCCGAGCTGGCGCCGCTGCTGGATCCCTACGCTCCGGCGCTATACCGATTTCTGCAGATGCTGGCCAGGGATGCCGGCGAAGCCGTCGGCCGCTTGCAGCTGTGCGGGCTGCTGCCCCAATACCCGAAGATCCTGCCCATTCTGCTGGGATTGGGCTTTCGGATCTTCTCGGTGGAACCGGTGATGATCCCCTTCCTGGCCCGGCAGGTGGCCGACACGCACATCGATCGCGCGGCGTGTCTGGCCGACGCCCTGTGTGCGGCGCGCGACGCGGAACAGGCGCGCCGGCTGCTGGGCCTGCCGGCAAGCGCGGCCTGACCAAAAGAAAGAGGAGCCAGAGGCTCCCCTTCCCTCGCCGAAGCAGCAGTTGCTCAGTAATCCCGGCCCGGCTGCGCGCCCAGACCGCCGGCGCCGGTACCCGCGGCGCCGCCCGTGCCGGCCCCGGCAGGCGCCCCCATGGCACCGCCGGTCGCCGTGCCTTTGCTGAAGGCCAGGTGCACGGTAATGGTATCGCCTTCCTTCACCCCCTCCAGGGAGCTGGGCGGGAAATGCAGTTGCAGATTGCCGACTCCGGTCTTCAGGGTGAGCATGCCGGTCTTGTGATCGATCTTGGTCACCGTGCCGGACATGGGGTGCTGCCCCATCATGCCGGCCGCGCCCGCCATGCCGCCGCGCATCATGTGCGGGCCGGTACCCGGCCCGTAGGTGCCCGCAGCGGGCGCACCCGTCTGCGCCGCGGCCGTCAGCGCGATGCCGCCCGCCAATACAGTGGAAAGAACGAGATAGGACGCCTTCATCTTAGGACCTCCGTTGGCTCGGGCGCCTGCAAAGCAGGCTGGCCCGTCATGAAACGTTCATTTGTAACACGCCTGCTTTTCAATAAAATGAGACGATAGGCTTAGCCGAAACAAAAACGGCCGAAGGAGGATCCGCCATGACCGCAGCCGCGGCGCAAGAACAAACAAACTTGGAAAAAGCCGAAAAACTCATCAAAAGCATCGGCATCCCGGCGCAACCGAAACTGGTTTTGGACATCGACGATGAACTGAAGCAGGCGGAGCCGGACATCGGCAAGATCACCGGCCTGATCAGCCAGGACCCCGCCCTGACCGCCAAGATCATCCGGGTGGTCAACTCGCCCTTCTTCGGCGCCCGCAAGCAAGTGGACTCCGTCAAGCAGGCCTTGACCATCCTGGGACTGACCCATTTCAAGAACGTCGTCATCGCCTCGGCCCTCAGCGAAGCTCTCAAGCTGGATCAGCGCCACTCCATCAACGAGGCCTTCTGGAATCATTCCATCCTGGCCGCCAGGATCGCCGCCTTCATCGCCAGGCGCCTGTTCCGCAATCCCGCCATGGAAAACGAAGCCTACATCGCCGGCCTGTTCCATGACTGCGCTGTGCCGCTGCTGGTGCAGAAATTCCCGGACTACCTGCCTCTCGCACCGGCCGCCCTGAATCAGCAGCCCGCGGCCGACACGCTGCAGGCCGAGGAGCGGGCCTATCACACCAATCACTGCGCCGTGGGCTATCTGGTGGCCAAATCCTGGCATCTGCCCGCCGCTGTCTGCCAGGCCATTCTCTTCCACCACAGCCCGGACGTGGACATCCACGCGGATCTGCCGACCCGCAAGCTGAGCGCCTGCCTGCTGCTGGCGGAACACATCGATCACAGCTATGCCGCTATGCTGAGCGGTGCTCCCGCCGATGCGTCCCCGGAAGCCCAGGGCCTTGCCAAGGCGCTGTTCGAGCTGGATCTCGCTCCGGAAGACCTGAGGGATCTCAAGGAGGACGCTTACGAGATGTTGGGCTGACTCAGCTTCCGCCGCAACGGCGGCCAGCAGGGCCAGCCCCTTGGATGCCTAGCGCGTGGGTAATCCCCAAAATCTGTGGATAACCTTGGGGGAAATAGGACCAAAGTCGCACCTCGCACATCGGACTGACGCCTGCCCAAAAATTAGGCAGCATACTGCGCTACCAGCGGCGCTGCGGAATGCAGTCGTAGCCGGGCGGACATTGAGGGATGCAGGTGTAGCCCGGCGGACACTGCGCACTGCGGGCTGCCTCATCCCGCGCCTTGCCGATGCCGCCGCCCACCAGCGCGCCCGTGGCCGCGCCGATGGCCGCGCCGGTGCGCGGGTTGCCGCTCTGATTGCCCACGACCGCACCCAGCACGCCGCCCGCCACCGCCCCGCCCACGGCGCCATTGGTGGCGCGTTCATTGCCGGGGCCGCCGACGGAAGCACAGCCGCCCAGCAGGACGGACAGCGCCAAAACCATAATTGTTTTGTTCATGATGACTGACTCCTTGGGTATCACCCGTCGATGCCTGTCGGCATCCGTCATAGCAATCAACGCGGCATGGCCGGCACGGTTTACCGGCAGGGGATGAACTTCGGCATCCAGCGGCTGGGACAAAGTGCGCCCGGCCCGGGCGGGCGCGGGGATGGGTGGGAAACACACGGGCCCAGGCAGTGCCCGGGCGCTGCTCACGCCTGCACTTGCAGGCGATTGACCACCTTGTCCACTCCGAAGACGAACCAGGCATCCGCCTCGGCCATCTCCTTTTCCTTTTCCTTGGCCACCTCCCCTTCCAGGGTGACCACGTAGTTGCGGGTGGTAACGCGGATCTGGCTTTCGTTGACGAAGGGATCCTTTTCCAGCAGGAACTGGATGGCGTTGGTGACCTCGTCGTCGCTGTCCTCTTCGGGCGGCAGAATTTCCAGGGCGTTGACCACGTCCCGGGTGCCCGGCACCCACCAGGCCAGAGCGCCGGCCATGCGCTTGCGCCCCCAGCTGTCCACTTGGCCATCCAGCGTCACCACGCCGTCCGCCACGCTGATCTGGATGACGCAGGCCAGCTCCACGGTGGTTTCCCGGATAGTTTCTTCGTGCCCCTTTTCCCAGACCCGGATGTCGCAGATCGACAGCTCGGGCTCTTGCAGCAGGGCATCGCGCACGTGGTCGAGAATGGCACCGTCGCCCATGCGCTCGGCCGGCACGACACGCAGCCGGTCCACGATGCCGCCGACGCCGGGCGCAGCCGCGGCCAGCTCCAGCGCCAGCTTCTTGGCCGCAATGTTCCCCACCTCCCCCGCCAACACCAAGTCGTCATTTTCAAACTGCATTTCGATGGGATGCTGATGCAGGTTGATGCGACGCTCACGCTCAAGCGCCGCGTGAACCGCTTTCAAAGCCTCTTCCTGGGTAGACATGCCGGAGCCCTCCTCTACGGATCCGCAGCGAGCGGCTGAAGCGCTCGACGCGGAGCCAACTAATCCAGCAGAAAACTGATCTTGGCATTGACGCGGTACTCGACGATGCGGTTGTTCTCGACCTTGGCCTCGAAATTCTCGATGTAGATCGATTTGATGTTGTGCAGGGTCTTGCTCGCGCGCTCCACGGCCTGCGCCGCGGCGTCTTCCCAGCTTTTGTCCGATTGGGACAGCACTTCGATGACCTTCACCACATCGCCCATGACTGCGCCCTCCATGTTGGATGCAATAGAAAGAGCTGGCCGGCAACGGCCTCTGAGTGACGAGTTTCCCTCCGCGTACCTGCGAAGGCCATCCTACTCAGGTTCCATTGGCCCCGCTCCGCCGCGGGCCGGACACGCTAAATGATCTTGACCACCGGCGCCTTCACGGCAGGCACCTTGGGCAACTCCTCCTGGATGATGGCGGGCGTGCCGTTGTCGCGCGGTTTGAGGGGGTTGAGCTTGGGCATCTTGGCCTCCGGCTCGTGTTTGCCGTTCGAATCGGCGCCTTTGCCGTCAGCCGGATTGACGGGCGCAACTGCGCCCGGGGCGCCACTCGGCTCCGGGGCGGCAGCCCAACCTGCGGGCGCGGCGGTCAGACAGGCAAGCAGGGTCAGGTCCGCAACCACCCTTTTGAGCACGTCCATGGTTCTTCTCCTCCGGAAGAATGAGAAAGCCCGTTGTTCGAATCCCTTTTAGCGGCTAGTTTGCTGGACAGGACAACAGGGAGCAACCTACTTCAGTAGGAGATCGCCCCTCCGGCGAAGGCACCGCGCCAGGCCGTAGCAGCCGGCCCCGGGCGCGTCTCCGGCCTGCAATCCGAAAATGCCCGACAGCAGCCTTTTTCCGTTGCCAGCTTGCCATATGCGAGCTGTGGACTATTTCCCATAAAAACACAGGCTGGTCATTCGGACGGTACGGTTATACACTCGACCCATATCCCACTGGCCGGGCGCACCGGCCGGTTCACCTGCCAATTCCGGTCGACTCCTCAAACAACTGACATGAAGCCCAACACATCGGTGATCCAGTTATCGCGCTTCCAGAAAACGCAGTCCGGCAAGGCAGCGGGGGAATCGACGCGAGCCCGCGATCCGATCGACCAGCATTCCACCCGTGCCTCCGTGCTGATCGTGGACGACCAGTTCACCGGCCGGAAGATTCTGGAGGAGCTGGTGCGGGCGATGGATCCGGGCTTGGTGGTGGAGAGTTTTGCGGAGCCGGAGGCGGCGCTGGCGCGTGCCCAGCGGCAGCCGCCGGACCTGATCCTGACCGACTACAAGATGCCGAGCATGGACGGCGTGACCTTCATCCAGCGCATCCGCGCCCTGCCCGGCTGCGCCGACGTGCCGCTGGTGGTGATCACGGTGGTGGAGGACCCGCAGATCCGCTACCAGGCCCTGGATGCCGGCGCCAGCGACTTCCTCACCCGTCCCATCGACCAGTACGAATGCCGCGCCCGCTGCCGCAACCTGCTGACCCTGCGCCGCCAGCAGCAGCTCATCAAGCACCGCGCCCACTGGCTGGAAGACCAGGTGGCCCTGGCCACCCGCGAGATCCGCGCCCGCGAGCGCGAGACCCTGCTGCGCCTGGCCAAGGCCGGCGAGTACCGCGACGAGGAGACCGGCAATCACGTGCTGCGCATGGCCAAGTACTCGCGCCTGTTGGCCGAAGCCGTGGGCCTGAGCGAGGCCGAGTGCGACGAGATCGAGCTGGCCGCGCCCATGCACGACATCGGCAAGATCGGCGTGCCCGACAGCATCCTGCTCAAGGCCGGCCGGCTCACCGCCGAGGAGTTCCGCATCATGCAGGCGCACACCACGATCGGCCATGCCATCCTGAGCGGCAGTCCGTCGCGCTATCTGCAGCTCGGCGCGGTGATTGCCCTGGGCCATCACGAGCAGTACGACGGCAGCGGCTATCCGCAGGGCCTGCGCGGCCAGGCCATTCCGCTGGCCGCCCGCATCGTGGCGGTGGCCGACGTCTACGATGCCCTGACCTCCACCCGGCCCTACAAGCCGGCCTGGTCGGTCGCCGATGCCCGCCGCTACCTCCAGCAGCAGGCCGGCCGCCACTTCGACCCCGACTGCGTCCACGCCTTCCTCGCCCAAAGCGACAAGGTGCGC
>NZ_AUIS01000031.1 GCF_000423825.1 Thermithiobacillus tepidarius DSM 3134 | reverse complement strand
CCTGCCGCTCGGGTTGCGCGGCATACAGGTTCTCGGCCACCTGCCAGGCGATCTCGCTCAAGTTGACCGTCGCCCAGCGCATCTCGCTGCGCGTCACCTGCGCCAGGCCGAGCAGGTCGTCGATGAGGTGGCTCATGCGCTGGGTGGCGTGGCGCACCCGCTCCAGATAGCGCCGGCCCTCCGGATCGAGCAGCTCGGCGTGGTCCTCCAGCAGCGCCTGGCTGAAGCCGTCGATGGCGCGCAGCGGCGCGCGCAGATCGTGCGACACCGAATAGCTGAACGCCTCCAGCTCCCGGTTCACCGCCACCAGCTCCGCCGTCCGCTCCGCTACCCGCTGCTCCAAAGCCCGGTTCAAGGTCTGGACCGCCTCCTGAGCCTGCTTGCGCTCGGTGATGTCGATCACCACGCCTTCGCAGGCGAACACCCGCCCGCCGTCGCCCCGCAGCAGGGTCGTATAGTCCTCGACCCAGCGCACCTCTCCCGACTTGGTCAAGATCCGGTAGCTTTGCGCGCACGCCGGGCTGCCGCTGCTGAAATGCCGCTGGACCTGTGCCTCGACCTGAGGACGGTCGTCCGGATGGATGATGGCCGCATAATCCAATGCCCCGGAATTGAATGCCTCGACGTCATAGCCGAACTGGGCCACATTGCGGGACACGTACTCGACTGGCCAGCCGCTTTCCGGCCGCCAGCGGAAGGCCACCACGGGGCTGTGCTCCATGATCAAGGCGGCCTGGCGGATTTCCTCCTCGGCCCGCTTGCGCTCGCTGATGTCCTGCACGATGGCGACAAAGACGGGCGGCGTCGCCTCCGTGGACAACTGCAGGCGCACCTCCACGGGGTAGATGCTGCCGTTCTTGCGCCGGTGCGCGGACTCGAACACCACCTGATTGCGTCTGCCGCTGCGCAGCGGCTCGAGCAGTGCCTCGAACTGCTCGATGCTCAGGGGCTTCAACTCCGCGACGGTCATGCCGGCCATTTCCTCCATGGAGTACCCCAGATTGCGCAGCGCCCCCCGGCTCACCTGTAGGAAGCGCAGGGATGCCGCGTCAAAGATGTAGATCTCGTTGAAGGAATTGTCCAGGATGCGCCCGAGCCGTGTGGACAACTCCTCCACCCGCTTGCGCTCCTGCTCGGAAACCGCCTGCCAGCGCAGGGCCAGGCGGTAGATGCCGAATCCGGCCAAGCCCATCAGGGCAAAAATCACGAAGGGCACCTGCACCCGTTCCAGCCAAGCCTGCCACACTGCCCGCATCGGCATGGCCACGAAGGCGGTCAGGGGATAGCCGGACAGCCGATAGTAGGCGCCCAGACGGAACTCCCCGTCGACATCCGTCACACCCTGGTAAGTGCCGCGCACCTGCTCCGGCCGCGCCTTCAGCGCTTGCACCAGTGGTCCCTTGCGCGGCTGCCCGTAGAGGGTGGCCAAATCATCCCCCGGCACCGGCCAGCGGCTTTCCAGATAGCCATCCGCGCGCAGCAAACCCATGGCCGTGCCAGCCGGCAGGGCCACGTTGCGCCAGAGCGCCTGCTGCTGGCTGAGCAGCAAGGTGCCGGACAACACGAACTGCAACCGACCCGAGGCGTCGCGCACCGGATACTGCAGCGGCATGATCCATTGCTTGGAGATGGGGCCGTGCTGCGGCCGCAGCACGTGCAGCCTGTTGCCGGCCATGGTGGCCTGGAACTGGGACCAGAGCTGCGGCGAACGGCGCAGGTGCGGCAATGGCCGCCCCGGCGCCACCAGGGTCGATGCCAGGATCTGGCCGTCGGGCCGGATGAGATTGACGGAAGCCAGCTCCGGGTGCAGTCGCTTGAAGCGCAGCAGCAGCGCGTGCGCCCGCGCCGGCTGCCGCCAAGCCGCGCTGTCCAGCAGCTCCTGGCCCAACTGGTGCTCTGCACGGGCATACTGATCGAAGAACTGGTCCGCCGATTTGGCGGTGAAGCCGCTCAAGCGCAGCAGCATGTCCAGCTTTTCGCCCTTCTCGGCGTACCAGCCGTGCACCCCGTAGAGAAGGGCGGAGAGCAGGAGCAGGCCAGCCAGGAGCCGGAACGACCACGCCAGCGCCCGGGCCGCCGTGCTGGCGGGCGGCCCGCGATCGGGCGGCACGGACCGCGTGCCCGCAAAGGCGCTTGGCCGTACGACCGTCCCTTTCTCGGGAGCTGCGGCATGCTCGTTCACCGGCTGACCTCTCGAAGATCTACCGCGGCGGCGCGCACAGGGCTTCGCGCCAAGCAGTTGCGAATCGGACGTGCAGTGGGTCGGGAATGTTTTTGTGAGAGCCTTGAAAAGTAGCACTTTTTTCGGACTTGCAAAAGAAAGCGATAAGCGCCTCCACCTGGAGCGGGTACGGTGCCGCGCTCAGCTGCAGGAGCGAACCGGTCCGCTCCTATGATTCTCGAATTCCATCCCGCCTTGTCTTTTCTGAAAAACCGCCTATTTACACGATGATCCAAGGCAGCCCTTTATTTGTCCAAGGGCGTTCCGTACAATCGGCCGGCGCGGCCGGCGGCCTGGGTGGGCCTCGCCGGACAGTGGGTACATCATACTCGCTCCCGAGTGGCCATGCATTGCCATAGCCGGCTCCAGAGCTGGAACTTTGGTCTGATTGACTTGTCGAAATTTTCTATAAGAACAGCAAAAAGGGAGATCGTGCAACCATGAACCATGACTAGAGGTAGAAACCATTGAAGAACACGAATCGCAGTAACCGCTCCTTGGCTCTTCTTGCAGCCCCCCTTTTCGCGCTCACCCTCCTGTCCGCTTGCGGCGGCGGGGGCGACGGCTCCACCGCCCAGGCCAGCACCGGCACCACGGGCACCGAACCCACCATGGCGGTCCAACCGGCTCCGGTCTCGCCCAGCAGCCCCACGGCGGGATCCACCCCTAGCGCCAAACCGGCGGCCAATGCCGCGCCCTTCCCGAACGGCGCCTGCCCGGCCTAAGCCGACATCGCGCAGCACTTGAAGGTGCGCCATGGGCTTGCCGCTTGCCTGATACGCAAGCGGCAAGCCCATTTTCTTGCTCCTGGCCCGCGCCATGCCCGCAAGCCGCAGGCGCAACCGGCAAGCGATGCCTCCCCCACCGCAGGGCACCGCGTCGCCCGGGCCGCCCGGCGGTAGCGGTCCAGGCGCATTTAATTTATCCTCACCGCATTCCCGAGTACTGTGCTCAAATAATCAGATGAGGAGACCGATGCGCACCCATTCCTTTCATCCGCCCGTTCGCACCCTCATGGGCCCCGGCCCCTCCGACGTGAATCCCCGCGTCCTGGAGGCCATGTCCCGGCCCACCATCGGCCACCTGGACCCGGTCTTTGTCGACATGATGGAAGAGCTGAAAAGCCTCCTGCAGTACGCCTTCCAGACCGGCAACCAGCTCACCATGCCGGTATCCGGCCCCGGCTCCGCCGGCATGGAAACCTGCTTCGTGAACCTGGTGGAGCCGGGCGACAAGGTGATCGTCTGCCAGAACGGCGTCTTCGGCGGGCGCATGAAGGAAAACGTGGAACGCTGCGGCGGCACCGCCGTCATGGTGGAGGATGCCTGGGGCAGCGCGGTCGATCCGCAGAAGCTGAAAGACGCCCTGCAGGCCCACCCGGACGCCAAGCTGGTCGCCTTCGTCCATGCCGAAACCTCCACCGGCGCCCAATCGGACGCCAAGGCCCTGGTGGAAATCGCCCACCGCCACGACTGCCTGGTCATCGTGGACACGGTGACCTCCCTGGGCGGCACGCCGGTCAAGGTGGACGAATGGGGCATCGACGCCGTCTATTCCGGCACGCAGAAGTGCCTGTCCTGCACCCCCGGCCTGTCGCCGGTGAGCTTCAGCGAGCGGGCCATGGAGCGCATCAAGCACCGCAAGACCAAAGTGCAGAGCTGGTTCATGGATCTCAATCTGGTGATGGGCTACTGGGGCAGCGGCGCCAAGCGCGCCTACCATCACACCGCGCCCATCAACGCCCTCTACGGCCTGCACGAGGCATTGGTGATCCTGCAGGAAGAGGGGCTGGAAAACGCCTGGGCGCGCCACGCCCATGCCCATCGGGCATTGCTGGCCGGCATCGAGGCCATGGGACTCAAGTTCGTGGTGAAGGAGGACGAACGCCTGCCCCAGCTGAACGCCGTCGGCATCCCCGAGGGCGTGGACGACGCCGCCGTGCGCGCGCAACTGCTCCAGGACTACAACCTGGAAATCGGCGCCGGCCTCGGTCCCATGGCCGGCAAGATCTGGCGCATCGGCCTCATGGGCTACGGCGCCAATCCGAAGAACGTGCTCTTCTGCCTGGGTGCCCTGGAAGACGTGCTGAGCCGCATGCGCGCCCCCATCGAGCGGGGCGCCGCCCTGCCCGCCGCCCACGCGGCGCTGGGCGCCGCGTAAGCACCGCAGCGCCGAGCACCGCCCTTCCCCTGAGAGGGCGGTGCTCGCTTGCCCCCCTTCTCACGCACCACGGCTCACTTGATGGACGCCATTCTCCAGGAACTGCAAGCAATCCTGCACCGGCAGATCCCCATCACCCAAAGCATGGGCATCACGGTGGGCGGCCATGCCGGGGACGCCTTGATCCTGCGCGCGCCTTTGCGCGACAACCTCAACCAGAAAGCCACGGCCTTCGCCGGCAGCCTGAATGCGGTGGCGACTCTGGCGGGCTGGGGCATGCTTTTCGTGCTGCTGCGGGAGATGGGGGTGTCCGCCCAGGTGGTCATCCAGGAAAGCACCATCGCCTATCGCCGGCCGGTGACGCGGGATTTCGAGGCCGCCTGCCGACGGCCGGAAGCGCGGGAACTGGAGCAGTTCAAAAAGACGCTGCTGAAGAGAGGCAAAGCTCGCCTGGCCCTGCATGCGGAAATTGCCGCGGACGGCGAGCCGGCAGTGGTCTTCCACGGACGCTACGTGGCCGAACTGGAGGGCACGGCCTGATTGGCCGCTGATCCTCATCTGAACCCGGCGGGCTGCACGCGCTCGAAGACCGCCGCCGGCACCCCCAGGTCGTCGTACAGGATCTCCCCGCAACAAACCGGCCCCGCCTCAAGGAACATGCCGAGCTTGAGCCCGATGAAGGTGACGGTGAGCGCCGCCCGCACTGCCGCGCCCAGCACCGTACCGGTGTCCGCGTGCAGGCCCGAGGGGATGTCCAGGGCCAGCACCGGCATTGGGGCGGCATTGATGACCTCGACCGCCGCCCGCCACGCGCCGGCCAGCGGCCGGTCCAGGCCCGTGCCGAAGAGGGCGTCCACTAGCACGTCCGCGTCCTGCAGGCGCGCGGGCGCGAAAGGCTGGACCGCCACCCCGGCGGCCTGCAGGCGCCGTTGCGCCGCCAGCGCGTCGCCCCGCAGCCGTGCGCCGTCGTCCACCTGCAGCACCGTCACCGTCAGGCCCGCCTCGTGGGCCAGGCACGCCAGCACGAAACCATCGCCGGCATTGTTCCCCACCCCGCAGATCACGGTCACGTGCCGCGCCCCCGGCCACCGGGCACGCAGCCGCGCAAACGCAGCCCGGCCCGCCCGCTCCATGAGCACGGCCCCGGGAATGCCGTATGCTTCGATGGCGATGCGGTCCAGCTCGCGCACCTGATCGGCGCGGTAGAGCTGACGCGGCAGCTCCGTCATACCCAACTCCTTCGGTTCTCTTTGCAAGGCCGATCCCAAGGCGCTGGCCCGTTCGGGGCGCCGGCGTCCCGTTTCGGCCACCGCCCGGCGCACTCCCGCCTGCGCGGGCCGCTAAGCCCCTGAATCGGCTGGAATCGGGCCTTTTCGATGTGTGGCACGATCCGTGCTAATCCATGGCAATGCCATTAGATCTCATTCACATTGCTCAATGGAAGTACGGATGAAACCCCCTATTTTACTGAAACTCTTGCCCCTCCTGGTACTGCTCCTCAGCCAGCCGGCCCTGGCCGGCAGCGGAGAAGTCACTTTGATCCACATGGGCGATCTGCATGGCCACCTGATTCCCCACGCCAACGTGCGCGAGGGAGGCAGCGGCCGCGCGGCGGGGGGCTTGGCGCGCCTCCACGCCCGGATACAGGAAATCCGCGCCCGGGAGCCGCATTCCCTGCTGGTCAACACGGGCGATACGATCCAAGGCTCCGCCGAAGCCCTCTTCACCCGCGGCCAGGCCATGGTCGACATCCTGAATCCGTTCGGCATCGATGCCTACGTGCCCGGCAATTGGGACTACGTCTACGGCAGCCAGCGCTTTCGCGAGCTCTTCGCCGGCCCGGCGCCCAAGGCGAACTGGAACGCCGTCGCCGCCAATCTGTACTACGTCAGCACCGACGAGGATCCCTACACCTTCTTTCCGGAAAGCGCCGGCAAGCGCGTGCTGCCGCCCTACCTCATCAAGCAGGTTGGCAACCTGAAGGTGGGCATTCTCGGCTTCACCTCCGACCGCGGACCGCAGACGGTGGGCCGCATGGTGAGCAAGGGCTTCGTCTTCACCCGCGGCGAGAGCGAGCTGGCGCAGCTCATTCCCATCCTGCGCCAGCAGGAGCGGGTGGACCTGCTGGTGGTCGCCTCGGAGCTGGGCCTGGCCCAAAACGTTCATCTCGCCGAAACCTATCCGGGCATCGACGTGATCCTGTCCTCGGACATGCATGAGGAGACGCGCAAGCCGGTGGTGACCCGCGGCGGCACCGTGATTGTCGAGGAGGGCCAGGATGGCACCCTGCTGGGCGAGCTGAAGGTCAAGGTGCGGAACGGCCGCATGGCTGGCTGGCACTGGCGGATGCACGACATCGACGAGCGCGTGCCGGAAGATCCGCAGGTCGCCGCCCGGGTCAAGGAGGTGCGCAAGACCTTCGTCGCCGGTCCCGATTTCGTGCAGCACATCAATCCCATCAACGGCACGCGCCTGCAGCGGCCCATCGATACCGTGGTCGGCTACACCCAGGTGCCGCTGCATCGCGCCAACTTCACCAACGCCGCCATGCCGGCCGCCATCGAAGGCTCGTCCCATGACTTCCTGACCGACGCCTTCCGCGCCATGGCCAAGGCCGATATCGGCGCCATGCGCGGCTTCCGCTACGGCACCCAGGTGGCGCCGGGGCCGATCCGCATGGAGGACCTGTACCACTTCATGCCCATCGGCGCGCAGATCGGCGTGGTGCGCATCCAGGGCCGCTTCCTGAAGCGGCAGATCGAGAACACCGCCAACGGCGTGCTCGACCCCGACGTGGGCCGCTGGACCGGCGGCTGGCTCTTCAACTACAGCGGCATCACCATGGATTTCGATCCCTACAAGCCCCAGGGCTTCCGGGCCAGCAACATCCGCGTCAACGGCAAGCCCCTCGACCCGGAGGCCATCTACAGCTACGCCGGCTACTGGTATGCCAACGACGCCGAGCTGATCAACGGCTGCGACTGCCCGCAGATACCGGGCACCTTCATCCGCGTGGTCAAGGACGACAGCGGCGAGGCCCTGGACGCCACGGAAGTGGTGGTGCGCTATTTGCAAACTCTGCCCAACAAGACCGCCGACCCGCAGCTGCGGCGCATCCGGCTGCTGAATCCGCTGCCCAAAGCGGCCTTCGGCAACACCGAGCTGCAGCCGCTGCAGGGGTGCAGGCTGCCCTGAGCCCGCTCCGCCTTGCACGGTTCCACCGCCCGGCTCCGGCCGGGCGTTTTGCGTCAGCGGGCGAACGCCGCCTCGGCCTCCTGGCGCAGCAGCGCCTCGCGGCCCAGGTAGCGCGGCGAGAAGTGGAACGGCATCAGCCGCTTGACGCCGGCTTCGCGGGCGAGCAGGCCCGCCTGCCGGGCGGTGAGGTGGTACTTGTCCCGGGCATGCGCCAGGTCCTCATGCAGGAACGGCGTCTCGATGAAGAGCTGGTCCGCCCCCTGCACCAATGCGACGATGCGTGGGGCATTCTCCTCGGAGCAGATGGTGTCGACCACGTAGCCGATCTTCTGTCCGGGCACGATGCGCAGCAGCCGTTCCTTCAACAGCCCCAGCGGCAGATGGCGCTCGCGGAGGCCATCCGCCGCGCGCCACCACACGCGAAACGGGACGTCGTCGGCCAGCCCGCGCGCCACCGCCAGCTTCAGCTCATGCAGCCAGGGACCGACCGGCAGCCCCAGTTCCGCCAGCCGGCTCTTCCAGACGTTGATGTGCTGCTTTTCCTCCAAGGCAAAGCCGAGACAGGGGATGCGGTGATCCAGGAAGGCACAGCGCACCCGAAAGCTTGCCTCGTCCAGGAGCGCGTCATCCTCGATGACAGCGCCGGCCAGGACCTCGCGCCGGAAGCCCGTGCGCACGTGGAAGGCGGCCCGCTGCGCCGTGCCGTCCGGATGCAGCTCGGTCACGGTCAGGGTGAAGTCGTTGGCGTAGTTGTGCACCAGATTCCAGGCGTAGGCGGCCAGCTTGTGCTCCACCTGATCGATGAAGGCCGGCGGGCCGAAGAGCTGCATCCCCTTGTCCCGCCCCAGGCAGATGCGCAGCAGCCGGTCGAATCCCATGAAGTGGTCCATGTGGGTGTGGGACACGAAGACATGGCTGATGCGCAGGATCTTGCGGGGCGGCAGCGGCTGGATCTCGCCCAGGTCGAAGAGCAGGGCCCGCCGCTCGAACAGGAGGTCCACGTACAGCCCGGCGTCGCCGAAGGGCTCATTGACCAGTTGCGGATGGAACAGGGCCCTCATGGCCCACCGCGCGCAGCTTTGCGCTTTCGAACGAGGCGAACGGCACATTCAGCGTACATGGCACCTCCTGCGGAGAGATGATGCAAGCCCGCTTGCCGCGCCGCCGTCGACCCTTGGGCGGACGACATCAGGGGATGGGCGCGGCCCGTTCCAGCTCGCGGCCCTCGGCATCCAGGCGGAGATCGCCCCACTGCACGGCGCGGATGGCCCGCGACGGCACCGGCGTGCGCAGAGCGATGCGGCCCGCGGCGAAATCGATGCCCTGGATGAGCGCCAGCCCCCGGCCGTTGCCGTGCCGATCCGCCAGGCCGCACAGGCGATCGCGCTCGAAGCCGGCCGGCACGCTCACCACGCCCTCCGCCGTCCTTTCCGCATGCACCTGCGCGGGATCATGCAAGGGCTTGCCGGTGAACAGCAGTCCGCGCTGGAACAGCAGAGCACCCAAGGGCAGGACCTGTTCGCAGGCACCGGCGAAATAGCGGCGGAAAGCGGCCTCGCGGGCGGCCCGGCGCTGCGCCGGCGTCTTCGGCACCGCCCTGACCGAGGGCGTCAAATGCAGCACCGGCTGATCGCGGTAGGCCCGGAGCACGGCGGTCAGCTCCGGGCCCCTGGCGATGGCCACGATCACGTCCGGCCGCAGCGCCTCGATGAGATAGCCCGCCAGCACGCGCCCGGCGCCGTGGATCAGCCCGGCGGTGTTGATCACGGTGAATGCGGCCCGGCTCTCGTCCAGCAGACGCCGCGCGCCCACCAGCATGGGCAGCAGGTGTCCCGTCGGGCTGACCGCGCCGACGAAATAGAAGGCCGCCGGCGCGAGCGCAGCCAGCGGGCGCCCGGGCTCGAGATAGCCCAGGGTGATGCAGGCCGGCGGGCCGATGTCCTTCTGCCCCACATCCGCGTCCACCACGGCCGCCGTGCCGCCGGCCGCCAGGATGCGCTGACCGAGGAAGGCGCAGTAACTGCTCTTGCCGCGGTCGACGGCGCCCAACACCAGAATCCTGCCCCGGCGCCGCCGCAGGATGCTGTCCGCCGAGCGCGCCCAGGCCGAAGGCACATCCAGATCCATAGGGGGCCTCGTTCACCGTTGGTCGTCTTATACTAAGCTATCCCTTGGCAACGGGTAAGGCAGGATCCGGCAGACACATGACAAGAATGGCACGCAGCACCGCGCCCGCGTTCGCCCTGCTGGCCCTGCTCCTGCTGTCGGGCTGCACCCGGCTGCAGTACGGCCTGCTGCTGGGTCCCTCCTATCACGGCCTGGAGCGGCTCGCCCCCAGCGTGTACGCGGACCCCGAACTGAGTTCCAGCCAGAAGGCACAGTTGCTCAGGGCCGCCGCAGTGGCCCGCCGGCGCGTGGCCGCCTTCTATGGCGGGCTTCTCGCCAAGCCCACCATCGTGGCCTGCGCCAGCGACGACTGCTACCAGTTGTTCGGCGGCATCCGCGGCCGGGCGGTCAGCCTGCGTTCCCACATGCTGCTGTCCCCTCGCGCCCTGAACGCCACCACCATCAGCCACGAGCTGGCGCACCTGGAGTTCGCCGCACGCCTGGGCCCCGTGCCGGCCTGGCCGGTGCCGCCCTGGTTCAGCGAGGGGCTGGCGGTCCTGATCAGCCAGGATCCCGAGTTCACCCGGGAAAAGTGGCTGGCGGCGACGGCGCGGGGCAGCCGGGCACCCGCCCTGAGTGCCCTGGCTACCCGCAGCGGCTGGCTGCGGGTGACCGGCCCGGGCAGCCACGGCAAGCAGCTTTCCTACGGCACCTCAAAGCAGGAGGTGGCGCGCTGGCATGCCTGGGTGGGGCTGGAGGGCCTGCGGCAGCTCATCGCCGCCCTGCGGGCAGGGGAACCCTTCGAGCAGGCCTATCCTCGCCTGGAACAAGCCTGGGAGGAAGAGCCGTCGGCAAGCCGAAGCTGATGCCTTGCCCCCCCAGCGAAGCGTCAAAAATCCGTCAATCCCCCATTGGTTGCCTTCCCGCCTCTGTACAGCTGGGTTAGGGTAACGCCACCCGCGCGGCTAAGCCCAAAGTACTAATCCCAAAGTTGTACCCTGCCCATTGGAGGTTTGTCTCGGCATCCATCCCCGCCTGACAAGCAAGCTTTCCTCGTAGTCCGCAAGAAACCGTCCTCACCGCCAAAAATCCAGAGGAGCGCTATGAGACGTCTTACGCCTTGTTTTGCCATCCTTTTCCTGATCCTCGCCGCGGTTCCGGCCTTTGCCGCCGGCAACGGCACCGTCACTTTGATTCAGATCGGCGATCTGCACGGCCATCTGGTCCCCCGACCGAACGTCAGAAGCGACAGCTCCGGCCGCCTGGAAGGCGGTCTGGCCCGGCTCTATACCCAGATCCAGGAGATCCGCAGCCGGGCGCGCGACAGCCTGCTCATCAATACCGGCGACACGATCCAAGGCTCGGCCGAGACCCTGTTCACCCGCGGCCAGGCCATGGTCGATGTCCTGAACCGCTTCGGCATCGATGCCTTCGCCCCGGGCAACTGGGATTTTCTCTATGGCACACAACGCTTTCAGGAGCTCTTCTGCCCGGCCAGCCGCAAAGCGCCCTGGCATGCCGTGGCCGCCAATCTCTATTACGACGGCGCCCCTTACGCCGCCTGGAGCGGGCAGCGGGTCCTGCCGCCTTACGAGATTCGCCCAGTAGGCGGCTTGCGCATCGGCATCCTGGGATTCACCACCTTTCGCGGCATTCCCATCCTCAACAGCACAACCCAAGGATTCAAATTCACCCCGGGCGACGCGGAGCTGGCAGAGCTCATTCCCGTGCTGCGCGAGCGCGAGAAGGTGGACCTCGTGGTCATGGTGTCCGAACTGGGTTTGGCCGACAACATCCGCCTGGCGGAAAGCCATCCCGGCGTGGACGTCATCCTGTCCGCGGACATGCACGAGGCCACCATCAAGCCGGTCGTCACGAAAACCGGCACTATCATCTCCGAGGTCGGCCAGGACGGCACTCTCCTGGGCGAGCTCCAGCTCCAGGTCAGCAACGGCAAGTTGAGCAGCTGGCGCTGGCAGGCCCACGTCATTGACGACCGGCTGGCCGAAGATCCCGGCATCGCGGCGCTGGTGCGCGAGGTGCGCAAAAGCTTCGTCAGCGGCCCCGATTTCACCCCGCACATCAACCCCTTCAATGGCAGCGTGCTGAAGCAGCCCCTCGACACCGTGGTCGGCTACACCCAGGTGCCCCTCTACCGCGGCAATTTTTCCACCGAGGGCATGCCCGGGGTCATCGAGGGCTCGTCCCACGATTTCCTGGCCGACGCCTTCCGCAGCATGACGGGCGCCGAGATCGGCGCCATCCGCGGCTTCCGCTACGGCACCCACGTGGCCCCGGTCCCATCACCCTGGCCGATCTCTACCACTTCATGCCCATTGGCGCCCAGATCGCCGTCGGCGAGATCCAGGGACGGCAACTGAAGGCTCAGATGGAAAACGCTGCCGACGGCTCCCTGAATCCGGACGTCAGCATCTGGTCGGGAGGCTGGCTGTTCGGCTACAGCGGCGTCCGGGCCGACCTTCATCCCTACCACAGCGCAGGCAGCCGCTTCTCGAACGTGCAGGTCTTCAACCGGCAGAACCAAGCCTGGATGCCGCTGGATCCCAACGTCACGTATACCTACGCCTCCTACTACTACGACGTCGATCCCAAGCTGGTGAATCTCACACCCGCCAACCACATCCGAGTACTGAAGGATGACGGCGGCCGGCCGCTGGATGCCACCGAGGTGGTGGTACGCTACCTGCAATCCCTGCCCAACCGCACCGTGACCCCGGAGCTGAACCGCATCCGCCTGCTGGATCCCTTGCCGCCGCCCCTGTTCGGCAATCCGGAGATCCAGCCGCTCAAGGGTCTGGATGCGGCCAACGCGCCGCTGCCGGCCGGCGGTCGCCCCCCTCTGCAGCCGGCCAGCAGTGGCAGCGCGGCATCGGGCTTGGCTGCTGGCGGCAGCACGGCGGGCGGCGGCTGCGTCCTCGCTGCCGGGACCAGATTCGATCCCACCCTGCTCGGCCTGCTCGCCCTGTCCGTCCTGTACCTGTCCAGACGCCGGCGCTGACCGGCCCGCACCGGGGCGGCCATAGGCCGCCCTTTTGCTTTGGCAGTCACCGCGGCACCGGGTATCATGTTAAAATCTCCCCATGAAGCCAGCCGATCGCAAGCCCAAGGGCCGCGGCGCCGGCAGCAACCCCGACGGCCGCTACGAATCCCGCACCCGCGCCGCGCTCGACGACGGCTGGGGCAGTTTGGACGCCGAGGCGCCGCCGCTGCGCACCACCGTAGCGATGGATGCGGCGCGCACGGTGATCACCTACAACCGCTCGCCGGACATTCCCTTCGACCGCTCCATCAATCCGTACCGCGGCTGCGAGCACGGCTGCGTCTACTGCTTCGCCCGCCCCACCCACGCCTACCTGGGCCTGTCGCCGGGGCTGGACTTCGAGAGCCGGCTCTTTGCCAAGCCGGACGCCGCCGCCCTGCTGGCCGGGGAGTTGCGCCGGCCCGGCTATCGCTGCCAGCCTATCGCCATGGGCACCAACACCGACCCCTACCAGCCGGTGGAACAGCGCTGGCGCATCACCCGCCAGCTCCTGGAGCTGCTGGCCGCCTGCCGGCACCCGGTCAGCATCGTCACCAAATCGGCGCTCATCGAGCGCGACCTCGACCTCCTCGCGCCCATGGCCGCCGACGGCTTGGCCGAGGTCTTTATATCCGTGACCACCCTCGACCGCGCCCTGGCGCGCCGCCTGGAACCGCGTGCCGCCGCCCCCCAACGCCGCCTCGATACCCTGCGCGCCCTGAGTGCCGCGGGCATTCCCACGGGCGTGCTGGTGGCCCCGGTCATCCCCGCCCTCACCGACGCCGAATTGGAAGCCATCCTGCAGGCCTGCGCCGAAGCCGGCGCCCGTTCCGCCGCCTACGTGCTGCTGCGCCTGCCGCTGGAGGTCAAGGCGCTGTTCCGCGAGTGGCTGCAGATGCACGCGCCGCTCAAGGCCGGGCACGTCATGCAGCTCCTGCGCGAAGCCCGCGGCGGCCGCGACAACGATCCGCGCTTCGGCGAACGCATGCGCGGCAACGGCGCCTACGCCGATATGCTCCGCCAGCGCTTCCGGCTGGCCTGCCGGCGCCTGGGGCTGAACCGGACCGCCATCGAGCTGGATACGGGCCAGTTCCGACCGCCGCCGCGGGATGACGGGCAGATGGAGTTGTTTTGAGCTGAAAAACTGTGTGCCGCGTCAGAAGGGCGAAGCGAACGAGGCGCGGCAGCTGAGCGCAGGTCGGGTGTTGCAGGAGCGAGCTGGCTCGCGATCCACCGTGCCGACGAGCGATCAATCGCGGGCAAGCCCGCTCCCACAATCGGCGGGAGAGGATATCCGGGGGCGCCAACGTGGTACCGTGCCAAGCGCTGGCGGGCTGGCATCCCAGGCTGTAGGAGCGAGCTTGCTCGCGATCAACCGGACCAGCCGCCAAGACCCGCGAATAAACCCGCTCCTAGGGCCACGGGCACCAGCCCGCGGGAGAGAGGTATCAGGGTGGGTCGGCGCGGGACCACAGGGGACTGCGGGCCCGAAGGGAGCAGCAGACAGCTTGGGCCAAGCGCGGCGCAGCCGGGTGTCGGGCTCTGCTCCCTGCCCGCCGTGCCGCGCCAAGTCGATGGTAGCCGGGCAAGCGCCTGTCCGAGCCCGCTCAGCCCAAGCAGCCTCGCTACACCAGGCAGCCCTCGGTCACTGACACCCCGGGACCAAAGCTCAGCGGCTTAGCGCCCCATCCCGCCGCGCACTTCCCGCTCCCGCCAGAAAGCAGCGCGCGCGGCATCAGGGGTAGCGCCAAGCAGCCCCTTCTCGTAGGCTTCCGCCAGCTTGTGCATGGCCAGCCGGTTGCCGTTTTCGGCGGCCTGGGTGAACCAGTAGAGCGCCTGCCGGTCGTTGCGGGCCACGCCCCAGGCGCCGCTTTCGTAGCGCAGGGCCAGCTGGTACTGGGCCTGCGGATCGCCGGCCTGCGCCCGTTTCTGCAACTCGGGACCGGATTGCTGGAAGACCTCGGTGACGTCCGCACTCAGATCGGCCAGGGAATGGAGCAGCTTGATGGCATCGGAATGGCCTTGGGCCGCGGCGCGGTCGAGCCAAGTCTTGCCGCGCTCGAGATCCTGCGGCACGCCGTAGCCGCGGTGATACATGCGCCCCAGCAGATACTGAGCCTCGGCATGTCCCTGGTCGGCGGCCTTACCCAGCCAGTATTCGGCCTGCCGGTAATCCCGGTTCACCCCCCGGCCGTAGAAGTATGCCTGCCCAAGTCGGAACTGGGCATCGGCCGAGCCGCGCCTGGCCGCCTCCTGCCACCAGTAGGCGGCTTGCGTCATGTTCTGCGGCACGCCCTGCCCCTCCGCATAGATCTGCCCCAGCAGATCCTGGGCGTAGGGTTGTCCCGCGCGGGCGGCCTGCTCCAGCCAGTAGAGCGCCTTCTGCTGATCGGCCGGCACGCCGCGGCCTTCGCGATAGATGAGTCCGAGCAGCAGTTGCGCGCCCTGGTTGCCGCGCTCGGCGGCGTTGGCAATCGCCGCGACCTCCTGCGGCGACTCCGCCTGCACGGGCGGCAGCCACAGTCCCAGGGCCGCGGTCAGGATGAGTGCGGAAGCCTTGCCTTTCATGCTTTGCGACTGGCCTGGGTGATGGGGGTGACGGTCGAGCCCGGCAGATCGCTGCTGACGCACTCTTGGAAGATGCGCTTGTCGCAACTGCGGCAGATCTCCCGATTCAGGCGCTCGTAGATGCTGGACAGCGCCTGAGCCTTGGAGCTGAAGATGTTCTCGTCGCCGATTTCCTCCAGATAGCCGCCCTTGCGCAGCACGCTGCACACGCCTTCCTTCACGCCATAGAGATACAGCCCACCGCCCATGCGGCGGCGACGCTTGGCCTCCTGCACCAGCATCTCGGCACCGGCGATGTCGATGAAATTGATGCCATCGGCCATGATCAGCACGTGCTTGTGCTCCGGGTTGATCTCGTCGATCTCCTGCAGCTTCTGCTGCACGTGGTCGACCGCACCGAAGAAGATGGAGCCATCGATGCGCACGATCTTCAGCTGCGGACAGGTCGGCAGTTCATTGGAAGCGACGAAGCGGCGGTTCGCGTCAGCAGCGCTGGGCACCACGTCGCGGATGGCCGGCCGCGAGGTGCGGTTCAGATAGAGCATCAGGGACAGGATGACGCCCACGTAGATGGCGAACTCCAGCTCCACGAAGAGGGTGGCCAGGAAGGTGGTGGCCAGCACGATGGTCTCGGCGCGGCTCGCCTTGAAAATGGCGTGAATGTGGTGGAAGTCGATCAGCCCCCAGGCCACCAGGAAGAGAATGGCCGCCATGGCCGCCACCGGCAGGTAGGCCGCCAGCGGAGCGACCAGCAGCAGGATGGCGCCGAGCATGATGGAGGCGAATACGGCCGCCAGCGGCGTGCGGGCGCCGGCCTCGTAGTTGAGGCCGCTACGGTTGAAGGAGCCGCTGGACGCATAGCTGGAGAAGAAGCTGCCGACGATGTTGGACAGGCCCTGGCCGATGAACTCCTGGCTGCCGTCGATGCGCTGTTCGGAGCGCACGGCGATGGCGCGGGAAATGGACACGGCTTCGGTCAGCGCCAGCATGGTCACGGCGAAGGCGGTCGGCGCCAGCTGCTTGATGGTCTCCAGCGAGAAGTCCGGCGACGACAGGGGCGGCAGGCTGGCCGGCAGGGCGCCGACGGTGCGGATGCCCGTGTAATCGGCGCCGAGCAGCTTGTTGAGCACCAGCGCGAAGATGCTGCCCACCACCATGGCGGCGATCATGTAGGGGATCTTCTTGAAATAACGCTTGACCAGGATGCCAGTGATAAGGGTCACCACCGCCACGGCGGTCACATAGAGGTTGATGTCGCCGATCTGCAGAAAAAGCTCGTGGATGGTTTCGTAGAAGGAGCTGCCGCGCGGGATGTTGATGCCGAAGAAGTTTTTAATCTGGCTGGAGGCGATCAGGATGGCCGCGCCCGCCGTGAAGCCGATCACCACCGTGTGGGAGATGAAGTTGACCAGGGTGCCCATGCGCGCCAAGCCCATGCCCAGCTGGATCACGCCCACCAGAAAGGTCAGGGTCAGCACCAGGGTGATGTAGTGGCCGGTGCCGGGCTCGGCCAGCGGGCTGATGGCGCCGAAGACGACGATGGAAATGGCGGTGGTGGGACCGGAGACCAGATGCCAGGATGAGCCGAAGAGCGCGGCGACGATGGCGGGCACCATGGCTGTGTAGAGACCGTACTCCGGCGGCAGGCCGGCGATGGTGGCGAAGGCCACACCCTGGGGCAGCACGATGATAGCCCCGGTCAAGCCGGCCACGAGGTCCGCGCGCACACTGTCCCGATTGACGTTCGGCCACCAGCGCAGGAAGGCAAAGACCTTGTACAGCCACAGGTTACATGCGAGTACGTCTTTCACGGTAGAGTCCCAATTGTGCTTGCCAAAAGGTCGCGGCATCCAGACAGGAGCCGCGGAAAGGAGCTCGAACCGCCGCAGCGGCACACCGGGCCGATCGCCGGCCCAAGCCTAGCCGTATCCAAGCCGCTGTTTGCAACGAGGTTCCAAGCCGAATGTCTCTGGAGGGGTGATCGTGCAGATCGGCAGGCGGAAAAGCGATCGGACGCAACATAGGCTGGCCAACCCCATCAACCCTGGAATTATCGTCAATATCGCTGGATTGATCAAGTCAAGGTCCGGTCCACCGCCGCTCACGCCATGCGCAGAACCCGGTCATATATAATAATTTTATTAAATATCATACACTTGACATGCCACGATGCGTGGCCTAGCTTCAAACTGTAGACGCCCACCTGCCCACGAGGGGAACATGGTCTCCCGCTATCCCACCACCAAAACCGTCACGCTGGGCCTGCTGAGCCTGGCCCTCTATGGTCTGCTGTACTACTTCGAGGAGCCCATCCTGCGCCTCACCACCCAAGGGGAATGGGCGTTCGTCCTGCCCGTCCTGATCGCCTTCGCCTTCTCCCTCGTGCACGGTGCCTTCACCGGCCAGTTCTGGGACCGGCTGGGCATCCAGGCAAAACCCACGACCACGATTACCACGCCGGAGAGTGCGCACCAGGGGGACAAGTAAATGGAAGACGTGTCGCTGAGCTTCATCGACCTCGACCCCCGGAAGGTCTTCTTCCTCTTCATCGTCGGCTTTGTCGGCGGCCTGGTCAGCGGCTTCATCGGCTCCGGCGGCGCCTTCGTGCTCACGCCGGCCATGATGAGCATGGGCGTCCCCGGCATCGTAGCGGTGGCCAGCAACATCTGCCACAAGTTCCCGAAAGCCTTGGTCGGCGCCATCAAGCGCGCCCGCTACGGCCAGGTGGACGTGAAGCTCGGCCTCATCCTCGGCATCTCCGCCGAGGCCGGGATGCTCTACGGTGCCCACATCCAGGAGTCCATCAAAAAGGCCTTCGGCGATGCCGGGTCCAACCTGTACGTCAGCGTGGCCTTCGTCGTCGTGCTGGGCATCGTGGGCACCTTCGTGCTGCGGGATGCCTGGAAGGTCTACAAGTCGGGCAACACCGACACGCTGGAGAAGGCCGGCAAGCTGGCCCGCTGGGTGCAATCCGTCCACATTCCCGGCACCATGGTGCATTTCAAGAGCCTGAATGCCAAGGTATCCGTGCTTTTCACCATTCCGCTGGGCTTCGCCACCGGTCTGCTGGCGGCGACCATCGCCGTGGGCGGCTTCATCGGCGTGCCGGGCATGATCTACGTCCTGGGCGCGCCGAGCCTGATGGCCTCCGCCACCGAACTGGTCATCGCCTTCGTGATGGGCCTGGGCGGCACCATCAAGTACGCCTGGAGCGGGCTGGTGGACATCCGGCTCGCCATGATCATCCTGGCCGGCTCGCTCTTCGGCATCCAGCTCGGCGCCATCGGCACCACCTACGTCAAGCCCTACATGGTCAAGGTGGTGATGGGCAGCATCATGGTGATCGTGCTGCTCAGCCGCGCCCTGGTGGTGCCCGTCTACATGGGTCAGCTCGGCATGATCGAACCGCTGGCGCCGTCCCTGGAGACGACGCTGAAGAGCGTCAGCTTCGTCGTCATGGTGATGGCCCTCACCCTCGGCGCGACCATCGTGCTCTACGCCCTCTGGCATGGCCGCCGGGCCCATCTGCGCCAGCATCAGGTGCTGCAGGAACCGGTGGCGGCCGATTAACGCCTGCCGCACAAAAACGCCGGCCATGGGGCCGGCGTTGTGTCTTGCGGAGTGCCACGCTCACATGAGCTTGCGGCTGCTTTCCGCGCTGGCTTGGCCGAAGGCGGTCTTCACATCCATCTTTTCCTCGGGCGGCGGCAGCACCGCGTCCAGGCCCAGGGACTCCATCCACAGTTCGCGCGCCCAGCCCTTGGTGTGATAGAAGTGGCGGTCCTCGTCGTCCTCGACGCGGTCATGGGCATCGCGCAGCACCTTCCCTTCCGGATCGTCCAGCTTCTTCATGAGATTGCCGACGAGCGTCCAGTTTTGGTGATCCTTCATTTCGCCGTGCAGCACGGCCTCGGCGGCGACGAGCTGGGCCTGCATCGGATCACCGGCCTCCAGGGCCATCTCCATGCTTTTTACCAGAGACTCGGCCATGGCGCGCTGGATTCTGCGGCCCGCGGTCTCCCGCTCCGGATCGAGACCCAGGTTGAAAAACACATCGCGCACGATCTGCTCGTGCCGGCGGGTTTCCTCCAGATATTTCTGCCATTCCTGGCGCAGGTCCTCGTTCTGGACGCAGCGCAGAGCGGTTTCATAGATCTTCTGACCGCCTATCTCCACTTCCAGAACCTGATACAGCAGCTCTTCCATTCGACTCCGGTTCATGACGACCCCCAATGGTGCATTGAAATGCAGCGGATTCAAAAGTGATGCCCGCCCGGGCATGCAGCCTAGGCGGGCATGACGGCCCAGGGTGGCCGCGGGCGTCCTGCCGGACGCCGTTGCGAGAGTTTAGACCGGCCCCCCAAGTGAAGTTCGCCGGCGCCGGACCTAAGTCTGCCCGGCGCGGGCTACAGATGTTGCTGCAGCACCGGCAGCAGGATTTCGAAGGGCTGGGAACCGACCACCCGATCTCCCGTCGCCGGGTCGCCCGTCGCCGGTCCGATCAGCATGCTGGGCACCGAACGGATGCCCAACTGCTCCGCCAACGCCCGATCCGCCTGCACCTTGGCCGTGTACTGCCCGGCCTCCAGGGCAGCCTGCAAGCGGGCCGGCTCCAGATCCACCGAAACGGCCGCCTCGAGCAGCACGTCCAGATCGTCCAGATCCCGCCCGTCCTCGAAAAAGGCGCGGAACAGGGCCGTGTGCATGGCCTCGTGACGGCCCGCATCGCGCGCGAACTCGGCCGCCTCCAGGGCGCGCCGGCTGCGCGGCTGCATCGGCGGGAGCCGGAGCCGCATGCCGCGCTGAGCGGCCATCGGGTAGACTGCCCGCTCCCAAGTGCTGCGCAGGTACTCACCCTGGGGATCCAGGGTCGGGACCGGGTAAGGCCGCAGCTCGAAGGCGCGCCAGTCGATCTGCACCTGCTCCCCAAAAGTGTCCCGCACCTGCTGCAACACCGGCAGCTCCAGGTAGCAGAATGGACAAACATAATCACTCCAGACGGAAATCCGCACTGTGGCTGCATTTGGCATGGGGTTCCTCCATGGGCCGATTTCGAATTCCGTTTTTTGGAAACGTGTGCCGATACGGGGTAGACAGGAAAAGCGCACTATAATTTTCAAGGTACCACACCGATGAAGAGGCACATGCATGAGCACCACCATCACCATCCATGGCAAAGCGCTGCAGGTGCGCTGGACCTATGCAGCAGCCCACGCCTTGGCGAAGCGGAGCACCCCTTTGCTGGCGGAAATGGAGCTTTACTTCAGCTGTCTCATCCGCAAGCGGGTCCGATTCAAGGAGCCGACGCCAGCGGACGGCGCCGTCGCCGTCAACGAGCACCTGAGCGTCAGCTTCCGCCCGGTGATGGCCCAGCACTGCGGACTCGACTTCGAAAGCGACGAACCGCCGCTCACCGACTTTCCCATCGCCCGGCCGGATGCCTTCATGCCGCGCTGGCTGCGCATCGACTACCAGAACGGCCAGTGGTCCGGCGAGTACGGCTACGAAGAGTGACGGCGGGCTGAACTTCGCCGGTGGCGAGGGTCAAAAAGCGTATGCGACAGGCTGAGCGCGGACCGGGTGAGCCAAGGGCAGAGGCGCCCGCAGGACCTGCGCCCTGCGGCGGCGGCAAGGGCTTGCAGGAGGGGGGCGGGGCGGGCGCCACGCCATCGCTGCCCCGGCAGCGAGCTGGACCGTGCTGGTTCACGACATGCAGGAGCGAGCTGGCTCGCGATTTTTGGCATGTCGGCACGATGGATCGCGGGCCAGCCCGCTCCTACGCTCGGACGCAGCAGGCGGAGGGCTTGCGAAGTGCCGGTGCCGCCGCGAACGAACCCCGGGCGCGGCAAAACGAGCGCAGCGAAGTTTCGTGAGCGCAGCGAAAGCGACCAAAGGGAGCGGCAAAGGCAGTTGCCGCCGGGCAGCCCCCGACATCCAACTCCCCGCGGGCACAGCCCGCTACGACTCCATGCATCTTGGGCTGCGCCAATGTCAGCCCCCCAACCGACACGAGGAGCCACCCTCATGATCTGCGTATGCGAAAGCGAAATACTGCTTTACCAACTCCATCTCTACACCCGCCGCCTCCACCCCGGGGCGTCCTTCGACGAACGCGCCCTGCGCGATGTCCTGCAGGCGGCGGGGATCACGGCCATGCGGCAACTGTTCGCGCTGGATTCCGATGCGCGCCGGCACTTGGCCGCGGCGGTGCTGAGCCGGCTGCCAGATCTCGCCACGCTGCGGCATCGCGCGGCCTGACCCGCCGGCGCTCCGCGGCCGCCGCAAACAAAAAAAGCCCCATCCGGTGTGGATGGGGCTGGTGGCCTTGCGGCCTATTTATTCTTGTTTTCCATCATCTGCTCGATGATGGGGGTCAGAATGATCTCCATGGCAAAGCCCATCTTGCCGCCCGGGATCACCAGCGTGTTGGGCCGGGACATCCAGGAGTCCTTGATCATCTGCTGCAGATAGGAGAAGTTCTGCTTCTTGGGCTCGCGGAAGCGGATCACCACGAAGCTCTCGTCCGGCGTAGGGATGTCGCGGGCGATGAAGGGGTTCGAGGTGTCGACGATGGCCACGCGCTGGAAATTGATGTGCGTGCGCGAGAACTGGGGCGTGATGTAGTTCACGTAATCGGGCATGCGCCGCAGGATGGTGTCCACGGTCGCCTCGGCGGAATAGCCGCGCTCGGCGGCATCGCGGTGGATTTTCTGGATCCATTCGAGATTGACGATGGGCACCACGCCCACGCCCAGGTCCACGTAGCGGGACACGTCCACGGTGCCGTTCTTCACCAGGCCATGCAGGCCCTCGTAGAACAGCAGGTCGGTACCCTCGGGGATGTCCTCCCAGGGGGTGAACTCGCCGGCCTTGAGGCTGGTGCCCAGGCGGCTGTTGTGGAGCTCCGCTTCCTCGTCGCTGTGCAGGTAATAGCGCTTCTTGCCGCTACCGACCTCGCTGTAAGTCCTGAAAAGATCCTCGATTTTGTCGAAGTGGTTGGCCTCCGGGCCGAAATGGCTGAAGTGGCGATTGCCGTCGCCCTCGGCCTTCTTGACCGCTTCCCGGAACTCGGCGCGGTTCAGGCTGTGGAAGCTGTCGCCTTCCACGACCGCCGCGTTGAGCTTCAGCCGCCGGAAGATGTGCTCGAAAGCGCGCTTGACCGTAGTGGTGCCCGCACCGGAAGACCCGGTGACCGCGATAACGGGGTGTTTCCTCGACATTCAAATCTCCTGTTAAGTAATGACAAGCCGGGACAAAGACGTAAAACATTCCTGGAGCGCAAAGGCGCTGCTTCCGGACCGCCGCTTCCCGTGTTCTCTGGTGATTCGTTGTTCTGTTGTCCAGATATGAAGGCGATTGCCGCGATTCAGCGAGTTCTGCCGCGTTCCCGGCAGAATCGGAAATTCACCGCTTAGGATGGACAGGCGGGCATTCCAGTGTTCGACCGATCATTCCATCAGCCCCGGGGCGGGGGGTTCGCCGCATGCGGAAACGGCGCCGTCATGGAAACTTGGGCGGGAACTTGCACTTGCCCGACGGCCCATGCCCGTGGCCAAGCTGCGCCTTGGGCAGCTTCGGACACCGCACGCCGTCGGCTGTCATTTCTCCTGGCCAGCCACAGCAACATCCAAACTTTGTAACTATAATCCCTTTGGGTGGGATCAACAATAGATGTGCAAAAACGCGCCCACCGATACCCGGCGGCGCAAAACGAGGAAAGACATGACCATTGCCTACTGGAGCATACTGGCGGCCGCCCTGTTGCCCTACTTCGCGGCCGTGGCGGCGAAAGCTGGTTCGGCTTACGACAACCGGGCGCCGCGGGCGCAACTGGCCCAGGCCACGGGCTGGCGGCAACGGGCCAACTGGGGGCAGCTCAACGCCTTCGAGGCCTTCGCGCCCTTCGCGGCCGCAGTCATCGTCGCCCAGCAACTGCATGCGCCCCAGGATCAGATCGACGCCCTGGCGCTCGTCTTCATTGCCATGCGGGTGCTGCACCTGGCTTTTTACATCCTGGACCGGCCGACGCTCCGCTCGCTGGCCTGGACGGTGGGCTTCGCCTGCGTCATCGGACTCTTCGTCATCGCGGCCTGAAAGCTGTCGCGCGACTTGCGGCCGATGCGCCAAGCACCGGCCACTGACATACTGCCCAGTGCGGCGCTGCGGTGCCGCCGCCGGCCCAACCCAGCATCGAGATAGACTTTTCCGGAGGACAGAGATGGTCCAATTCACGGCTGCCCGCGCCGGCTACGACCCCACCACGCGCTGGCTGCACCTGGGGCTGGCGCTGGCCGTCACCTACCAGCTCTTCATCAGCCTGGTCATGGAGGGCCCGGAGCCCGGCGAGCCGCTGCGCGGCATGGACGCCCTGATCTTCGAAAGCCACGAATGGGTCGGCGTGGCAGCCTTCGTCCTGGTCCTGGCGCATCTCGTCTGGAGCCTGGTCGGCCCGGCGCCGGTACGCTGGAGCACCATGCTGCCCTTGCGGGCGGCGCAATGGCGCGCGCTGAAAGCCGATCTGCAGTCGCTGCGGCGCCTGCGTCTGCCCTGGCGCGAGGAGCACA
>NZ_AUIS01000030.1 GCF_000423825.1 Thermithiobacillus tepidarius DSM 3134 | reverse complement strand
CCAGGATCAGCCGGCCGAATTCATCGTGGCCGACAAGGGCTACGATTCGGATGCCTTCGTCGAAACAATTACGACGCAGGGCGGTCAGGCGGTAATCCCGCCGCGTTCCAACCGACTCAACCCCCGCTCGTTCGACCGGCATATCTACAAGAGCCGCAATCTGATCGAGCGTTTCTTCGCTCGCATCAAGCAATTCAGACGCATCGCCACGCGTTACGACAAGCTCGCCCACTCCTTCCTGTCGTTCGTCCATCTGGCTTGTTCCATCGTCTGGTTGGCTTGATTGAGAACAGACCCTAGCGTATCCCACTCGGCGCAGGGCGGCATTGATGGCCGCTTCAGACAGGGGCACCTTGTCGGACCGAGCCCCTGGAAACACAAACCGACCGCGCCCGGTCAGGCAATGTAGGTCCCGCAGGATGGCAACCGCCTGAGTGGAAAGCGGAACAATGTGAGGCTGTTTCATTTTCATCCGTGGCCCCGGAATGGACCAGAGGACGGCATCCAGATCAAATTCCCGCCACTCCGCCTGCCGCAGTTCGCCAGGTCGCAGGAACACCAAGGGCGCCAGTCGCAGGATCGAGGCGACCACGAACGTCCCGGTAAACCCATCGATGGCGCGAAGCAAACCGCCCACGCCCGCCGGATCGGTGATGGCAGCGAAATGCCGTTTTCGGACCGGCGGCAACGCGCCCCGGAGATCGGCGGCGATGTCCCGATCCGCCCGCCCCGTGGCGATGGCATAACGAAAAACCTGCCCGCAGGTCTGCAATGCGCGGTGGGCGGTGTCCAGCGTGCGGCGCTCGATGCGGCGGACGACCTCCAGCAACTCAGGTGGCGTGATCTGGCCGATAGGACGGTCACCGAGCCAGGGAAACACGTCTTTCTCTAGGCGGGTTAGGACCTTTTCTGCATTGGATTCGGTCCAGCCAGACCGAAACCTGGCGTGCCACTCGCGCGCCACTGCCTCAAAATTGTTGGCGGCGGCCTCGATCCTGGCCGCCTTCTCGGGGCCCTGCGCTGCGCGCCCGGATCAATCCCGTTGGCCAGCAGGCGCCGGGCCTCATCCCGGCGATCCCGCGCGGCACGCAGACCAACATCCGGGTACACCCCGAGGGCGAGGCGTTTCTCCCGGCCGTCGTACCGGTACTTCCAGCGCCAGTACTTGCCACCGCTAGAACTGATCTCCAGATACATGCCGCGCTCATCGGCGAGGCGGTAGGTCTTGGCGCGGGGCTTGGCATTGCGGACGGTCATCTCAGTGAATGGGGGCATTTTTTTCGTCCTGAGCGCTCTGTCAAGGCACTGAATGCAACATGGCGCGCACAAGAAAAAACCCGCATGTGAGCATTCATGCGGGTTTGAGGGGCTTTTTGTGACCGGTCAGGAGGGCCGGAAACGGGGAATTGGTGGGTGGTGCAGGGATCGAACCTGCGACCCTTGCCGTGTGAAGGCAATGCTCTCCCGCTGAGCTAACCACCCGAGGAGGCGACATTCTACAGGGACGATCTCCCGCGGGTCAAGCGGGCATTGCCGGAACTTTGGCCCTGCTCGCGCTTCCTAAGCGGTTAAGGCAGTGTTTCCCTTGGCAGGCCGCCGTTCCTCGACTACCATTCGGCCATGACCAGGAAAACGCACGATCCGAAACGCCGGGCCGATTACCTGAAGGCCCTGGAGCTGGATCCCTTGTGGACGGTGAATCCGGAGGGGCCCTTGGCCGAGTGGGAGCGGCAGTCCAAAGCGGCAGACCCGCAAGCCGGCGCGCCTGCGCCAGCCAAGCCGGCTGCGGCCCTGGGCGCCGTCGACCTGGCGGCCGCCGAGGCGGCCAGCAAGCCCGATGCCCCGGATCGCGCCGGGATGATCGCGCGCATGAACTGGGAGACGCTGGAGGCCACCGTGGCGCGCTGCTGCGCCTGCCCCCTCTACCAGACCCGCACCCAGACGGTCTTCGGCGTGGGCGACCGCCACGCCGAGTGGCTCTTCGTCGGCGAGGCGCCGGGAGCGGAGGAGGATAAGCGCGGCGAGCCCTTCGTGGGCCGGGCGGGCAAGCTGCTGGACGCCATGTTGCAGGCCGTGGATCTCAAGCGCGGCGACAACGTCTACATCGCCAACGTGCTGAAGTCGCGGCCGCCGAACAACCGTGATCCGCTCGGCTACGAGGTGCAGCAGTGCGAGCCGTATCTGAAGCGGCAGGTGGCGCTGATCAAGCCGCGCATCATCGTCGCCCTCGGCCGCTTCGCGGTGCAGAGCCTGCTGCACGCGACCACGTCGCTGGGCCAGCTGCGCGGCCGGCCCCACACGTATGAGGGCATCCCGCTCATCGTCACCTATCATCCGGCCTACCTGCTGCGCAGCCCGCTGGACAAGCGCAAGGCGCTGGAAGACCTGCGCCTGGCGCAGCGGGTCTTCGCCGGGCTCAAGAAGGACGCTGCAGGATGAACTCCAGCACGATCTTCACGCCGAAATAGGCCAGCAGGATGATCCCGTAGCCGGACAGGGTCCAGCCCACCGCAGTGCGGGCGCGCCAGCCCCAGCGGGCGCGGCCCAGGAGCAGGATGGCGAAGACCAGCCAGGCGACCAGGGACAGCACGGTGTGGTGGTCCCAGACGAAGGGGCGGCCGAAGATGCGGTCGGCGAAGAGCGTGGCGCTCAGCAGGCTCAGGCTCAGCAGCACGAAGCCCGTCCAGATGATCTGGAACAGCACTTCCTCCATGTCCTGCAGCGGCGGCAGCAAGCGGAAGCTGGGCCCGAAGCGCTTGAGCCGCAGGCTGCGGTCCTGGATCCACAGCAGCACCCCTTGCCCCGCCGCCAGGGTGAGCAGGGCGTAGGCGGTGGTGGACACCAGGATATGGCCGAAGAGCAGCGGGTTGTCCGTCACGCGGATGGGCACCGTCGGCCCGCCGGAGAAGAGAGCCTGCCCCAGCAGCACCACGGCGGCGGCCGGCATCACTCCCAGGCCCAGAATGGCGAGCGGCCGCCAGGCGCTGGCGATCAGCAGCACCAGCGCGACGATCCAGGCGAAGAGCGACAGGGACAGGCCCAGATTCAGATTCAGGGCGCCGCTGGGCAGGATCAACTGCGGAAAGAGGGCGGCGCCGTGCAGGGCGACGGCGAGGGTGCCCAGGGGCAGGAGCTGGCGGCGCGTCGGCACGCGCTGCAGGCGCACGCGGCGGTATTCCTGCCAGGTAACGCCCAGGTAGGCGAGCAGGGCGCCCAATTGTAGCCAAAGCAGGGAGACTTGCATGATTTTGTGCACGGACTCTGGTGGTTTGTGGCGCTATCATCGCTTTTTTGGCGCCCCCAGATCAAGCCGCCGCGCGCTGTTCCCGCGCGGCCGTTTCCCTTAAAATAAGTCGATTCACGCTTGCCGGAAGACATGGTCCATGTTTGAAAATCTTACTCAAAGGCTGACCCAGACTTTCAAGAACCTGCGCGGCCAGGGCCGCTTGACGGAGGAGAACATCCAGGACGCCCTGCGCGAGGTGCGCATGGCGCTGCTGGAAGCCGACGTGGCGCTGCCGGTGGTCAAGGACTTCATCGCCAAGGTGCGCGAGCGGGCCCTGGGCCAGGAGGTCATGCAGAACCTGACCCCGGGGCAGGTCTTCGTCAAGATCGTCAACGACGAGCTCACCCATCTCATGGGCGACGCCAACGACAGCCTGCACCTGAGCGTCCGGCCGCCGGCGGTGGTACTGATGGCCGGCCTGCAGGGTTCCGGCAAGACCACCACCGTGGCCAAGCTGGGGCGCTGGCTGCGCGAGCGCGAGCGCAAGAAGGTGCTGGTGGTCAGCGCCGACGTCTACCGTCCGGCCGCCATCGACCAGCTCAAGACCCTGGCCGGTGAGGTGGGCGTGGAGTTCTTCCCCAGCCGGCCCGACCAGCCGCCCGTCGCCATCGCCCAGGGCGCGCTGGAGCATGCGCGCCGGCACGGCTTCGACGTGCTCATCGTCGACACGGCCGGTCGCCTGCACATCGACGAGCGGCTGATGGCGGAAATCCAGGATCTCTCCAAGACCCTGAACCCGGCCGAGATCCTCTTCGTGGTGGACAGCATGACCGGCCAGGATGCGGTGAACACCGCCAAGGCCTTCAACGAGGCCCTGCCGCTCACCGGCGTCATCCTGACCAAGACCGACGGCGACGCCCGCGGCGGCGCGGCCCTGTCCATCCGCGCCGTCACCGGCAAGCCCATCAAGTTCCTGGGCATCGGCGAAAAGACCGGCGCCCTGGAGCCCTTCTATCCCGACCGCGTCGCCTCCCGCATCCTGGGCATGGGCGACATCGTCACCCTGGTGGAGGACGTGCAGCGCCAGGTGGACCAGGAGCAGGCCGTGAAGATGGCCGAGAAGCTCAAGAAGGGCAAGGGCTTCGACCTGGAGGACTTCCGCGAGCAGTTGCGCCAGATCGAGAAGCTGGGCGGCGTCTCGTCCCTCTTGGACAAGCTGCCGGGCATGGGCGAGGTGCCGCCGGAAGTGATGGCGCAGATGAAGGACAACAAGCAGTTCAAGCGCCTGGAGGCGATCATCAACTCCATGACCCCGCAGGAGCGGCGCTATCCCCATATCATCAAAGGCTCGCGCAAGCGGCGCATCGCCATGGGCTCCGGCACCAACGTGCAGGAGGTCAACAAGCTGCTGAAGCAGTTCGATCAGATGCAGCGCGTGATGAAGAAGCTGGGCAAGGGCGGTTTGGGCAAGCTCATGGGCCGCTTCAATCCCAAGGCCATGCTGCCGGGCCGCGGCATGTTCTGAGGCACGCACGGCGGGCTTTCAATTCCGGCCCGCTTCAGGGTAAAATGCGCGATTTACACGGGCCCGCCGATCGGCGGCGGGCAAGACCGCACCAGTTTTGCTTATTTTCGGGAGAAAACGGATTCATGGTTACCATTCGCATGGCTCGTGGCGGCGCCAAGAAGCGGCCTTTCTACAACATCGTCGTGGCGGACAGCCGCAATGCCCGCGACGGCCGTTTCATCGAGCGCGTCGGCTTCTACAACCCCGTGGCCAAGCCCAGCGAGCTGCGCCTGGACAAGGAGCGCATCCAGTACTGGCTGAGCCAGGGCGCCAAGCCCTCGGATACCGTGGCCAATTTCCTGAAGGCGGAAGGCATCAAGGCCGGCGCCTGACCCTGCCATGAGCGCGGCGACGCCCGCGGATGCCGCCTGGGTTGTGCTTGGGCGCATCGAGGGCCTGTATGGCGTGGCCGGCATGGTGAAGGTGTATTCCTTCACCGACGCGCGCGCCGACATCCTGCGCTACCCGCAGTGGTGGCTGCAGCAGGGGCGGGACTGGCGGCCCTACCGGGTGGCCATGGGCCGCCAGCAGGGCAAGACGCTGGTGGCGCAACTGGAAGGCGTCGTGGACCGCGAGCAGGCGCGCGCCTTGCTCGGCCAGACCATCGCGGTGCCCCGGGAGCAGTTGCCGCCGCTGCCGCCGGGCGAGTACTACTGGTCGCAGCTGGAAGGGCTGCAGGTCTACAATCCGCAGGGCCAGCATCTGGGCCAGGTGGATCACCTTTTCGAGACCGGCGCCAATGACGTGCTGGTGGTGCGCGCCGTGGACGGCAGCGAGATCCTGATCCCGTACACCGTGGTGCAGGCGGTGGACTTGGCGGCGGGCCGCCTGGAGGCGGACTGGCAGCTGGACTACTAGCCGCTGCGCGAGCGGCAGGCGCAACATTCCTCCTGCCGAGGAGCGGGCGGGCGCGGGGGCGGTGCTATGGAAAGCCGTTCCTGCCCGCGCCGTGAATTTGGCAGCGGGACCGCTGAAGAGGACGGACAGGGGTTCCGGATGCGCTTCGACGTCATTACGATTTTCCCCGGCGTGGTGCAGGCCGTGCTCAGCGAGGGCGTGGTGGGGCGGGCGATGCAGCAGGGCCGCATTGCCGTGCAGTGCTGGAATCCGCGCGATTTCACCAGCGACCGCCATCGCACCGTGGATGACCGCCCCTTCGGCGGCGGGCCGGGCATGGTCATGAAAGCGGAGCCGCTGTTGGCCGCCACCGCCGCCGCCAAGGCGGCGAACCCGGAGGCGACGATCGTCTATCTCTCGCCCCAGGGCCGGCCCCTGGATCAGCGGGCCGTGGAGGATCTGGCGCGGCGGCCGGGCCTGATCCTGCTGGCGGGGCGCTACGAAGGCGTCGACGAGCGGGTGATCGAGGCCGCCGTGGATGAGGAGTGGTCCATCGGCGACTACGTGCTGTCCGGCGGTGAGCTGCCGGCGCTGGTGCTGATGGACGCGGTGAGCCGGCTCCTGCCGGGCACCCTGGGGCACCAGGAGTCGGCCGCCCAGGATTCCTTCAGCGCCGGGCTGCTGGACTGCCCGCATTACACCCGGCCCGAGCTGCTGGATGGACGGGCGGTGCCGGCGGTGCTGCTGTCCGGCGACCACGCCCGCATCGCCCGATGGCGACACAAGCAGGCGCTGGGACGGACCTGGGAGCGGCGCCCGGATCTCCTGGCGCGGCGGGAGTTGACGCCGCAGGAAGAGGCGTTGCTGACCGAATACCGGCAGGAGCGCGGGAAAGACGAGATTTCGCAGTAACACGAGGTCGCCGGATACGGGCGGGAGCACGGCACAGCCGGCCTCGACAGGTGGATTTTAAGGAGAGAGCCATGAGCAACATCATTGATCAGTTGAACCAGGAACAGATGCGCAGCGACATTCCCACCTTCGCCCCCGGCGACACGCTGGCCGTGCACGTGCGCGTGCGCGAAGGCGACCGCGAGCGCATCCAGATCTTCGAAGGGCTGTGCATCGCCCGCCGCAACCGCGGCTTCGATTCCTCCTTCACCGTGCGCAAGATTTCCAACGGCGAGGGCGTGGAGCGCGTGTTCCCGCTGCACTCCAAGATGATCGACAAGGTCGAGGTGAAGCGCCGCGGCGACGTGCGCCGGGCCAAGCTCTACTACCTGCGCGACCTGAGCGGCAAGGCCGCCCGCATCAAGGAAAAGCTGGGCTGAGCGCCGGCTGCCTGTATGTCCCAGGCGGTACCCCAGACGCTCACGCTGCGGCAGTGGCGGGACATGGACCCGGCGCAGCAGCGCCAGGCCTTGGAAGCGTCTTCCTCGCGACAGGGTGTCCTCGCGGACGCCCTGTCGGTTTTTGCGCCGCGCCTGCTGCACCGGCCGCCGGGGGATGAGATCTGGCATGCCTGGCTCGACCTGCTGATCCTGGCCGGCCATGGGGCGGCCATGCCGGCCGCACTGCTGCGCCACGTCCTGTTGGCCAGGCTGGCGGTGCTGGATCGGTTGCCGCAAGACGCGGCGGCAGCGTGGCCCAATTACGCCGTCTACCCCGCGCCGCAGCCCATGGACGTGGAGCTGGACCTGCTCAACCAGGCCTTGGAGCGCAAGGATCTCCAGGGCGTGGCCCTGCTGGGCCGCAGCATGGCCGGGGAGAGCGAGCCGCGCCGGCTCCTGGTCCGGCGTCTGCAGACCCAGGTCTGCGCCGACAATTTCCGTGAAGGGCAACGCCTCATTTTTGCCGACGCGGTGGCGGACCTGGAGACGGCGCTGGATGCGGAGGCTTTCACCGCCGTCTATCTGACTGCCGTATTCCTGCATTTCCAGTCCCCCGCGGGCGCCGCCGTCGTCGTGCCGGAAGGCCGCGCCAGCGGCGATCCGGATACCCAGACGCCGCTGCTGGTGTCCCTGCGCGCGCGCAATCTCTCCGCCTTCCTGCAGCGCATCCGCGCCCTGGGCGACGAGCCGGTGGCCGGCATGCGCCAGCTCCTGCTGGCCATGGCGCTGCTCATCCTCGAGCGCGGGGTGCCGGACGGCGAGGAGTGCCAGCGCCTGGCCCGCATCTATCTGCGCCTGGCGGCTTTGCTCAAGATGCACCATCCGAGCCGGCGTTTGGCCCGCCGTGCCTTTTTTGCCGCGGCGGTGCAGGTCTTCGAGCTGGCCGGCTGGACGCCCGATCCCCGCTGGCCGGACTACACCGCCCTGCTGCACGCCTACCAGGCGGCCGACGGCGGGACCATCCAAGGCCCGTTGCTCAGCTGGCAGGCGGGTCTGCACAGCCTGCGCAGCGGCCGCTTCGAGGAGTGGCTGCTGGAGTTGGCCGAGGTGGTCGGGACGCGGGAGAACGCTCCGCTCTTTTGGCCCGTCTGGGTGCAGGCTCGCCAAGCCATGGATCTGGCGGCCGGTCCCCTGGCCTGGGTCAACGCCCTGGTGCCTCTGCGCCTCTATGGAGACGCGTAAGGCCGGCCGGCACGATCGAGCAGGGCGCGGCGGCGGGCGCCGCGTCCAGGTGTTTGCCTCACCTCTCGGCCCGTTGGTCCTCCACGACGACGGCCATGCCCTGACCGCCCTGGATTACGGCGCGGCGCAACCGCCGCCGGCCGCCGCAGACAAGCCTTCCCCCCTCGCCGAACAGGCGCTCGCCGCCCTGCAAAGCTATTTCAGCGGGCCGCATGGCCCGGCCCAGGCCGACGGGCTGATGGCGGCTCTGCCGCTGGCGCCGGCGGGCACCCCGTTCCAGCGGCGCGTGTGGGCGAGCCTGCGCGCCATTCCGCCGGGGCAGACCCGCACCTACGGTGAGCTGGCGCGCGAGCTCGGCACCAGCGCCCGCGCCGTCGGTCAAGCCTGCCGCACCAATCCGTTGGCCATCCTGGTTCCCTGCCATCGGGTCGTCGCGGCTCACGGCCTGGGCGGCTACAGCGGGGCGGTTCAGGGCCAGGAACTGGAGCGGAAGACCTGGCTCCTGCGCCATGAAGGCGCCCTGCGCGATGGCCTCTGATCCCGCCCGGCTGGCGCCGGTGCTGAGCCCGGAAACGGAAGCGCTCATCGAGCGCTTTCTGGATGCCCTGTGGCTGGAGCGCAATTTGAGTGCCAACACGCTGAGCGCCTACCGGCAGGACCTGCGCGCGCTGGCCACCTTCCTGCAGGACCGCGGCGCGACGCTGCAGGCGGCCGGCCGCGGCGAGCTGCTGGCCTTTCTGAGCGAGCAGCTGCTGCGCGGCGCGGCGGCCCGCAGCACGGCGCGCGGCCTGTCCAGCATGCGGCGCTTCTATCGCTACCTGCTGCGCGAGGGCATGATCGAGGCCGATCCCAGTCTCCTGCTGGAGGCCCCCAAGCTGGGCCGCAGCCTGCCCAAGAGCCTGAGCGAGGCGGAGGTGGAGTGCCTGCTGCAGGCGCCCGACCCCAGCACGCCCCTGGGGCTGCGCGACTTGGCGATGCTGGAGCTGCTCTACGCCACCGGGCTGCGGGTATCGGAGCTGGTGGCGCTGCCGCTGCAGCAGCTCAATCTGGATGCCGGCGTGCTGCTGATCTTCGGCAAGGGACGCAAGGAGCGCCTGGTGCCGCTGGGAGAGGTGGCCGCCCTGGCGGTGCAGCGCTATCTCGACGAGGCGCGCCCCGTGCTGCTGAAGGGACGCCTCTGCCAAGCCCTGTTCGTGACGCGTTCCGCCACGGCCATGACGCGCCAGCGCTTCTGGCAGCAGATCCGCCACTACGCCCGGGCCGCCGGCATCGCAACGGAAATCTCCCCCCACACCCTGCGCCACGCCTTCGCCACCCACCTCCTGAACCACGGCGCGGACCTGCGCACGGTGCAGCTGCTGCTGGGCCACCAGAGCCTGAGCACGACGCAGATCTATACCCACGTGGCGCGGGCGCGCTTGAAGGAGCTGCATCGGCGGCATCATCCGCGGGGGTAGGGTGGGTTGGCTGAGTTTTTGAGCGGGCTGGCGCCCGCCGGTAGTTGGGTGTCGGGGATTGCCCGGCGGCAACCTGCTTTGCCGCTCATTGCGTTCGCTCTCGCCTGCGGCTCGCGGAAACGGGCAGCGCCCGCTTCATGAGGATCCGCAGGATCCGAAAGCGCAGCGGTAAACTCCCGCTGGTCGTTTTGCCACTCCCGTGGGCTGCTCTCGCCTGTGGCTCGCGCAACTCGACGGGACAACGGGGTGGAAACGGCAAAGGCAATCCCTGACCCCCGCTGTCGCCACCGGCTGTAGGAGGGAGCTGGCTCGCGATTGCTGGCCTATCGGCACAGTGGATCGCGGGCAAGCCCGCTCCCACGGTCCGTGAATCTGCGCGGCTTGGTTCGCTACATCGATGGCACGGCGCCCCTCTGTTCGGGAGCGGGCAGAGCGAGGGCGTGCGGATGGCTCGGGTGTGGCGATGGGCTCGGGATGATGTGCCGTGGCACGCCGGCGGCTGCTGCCCGGCTGGGGCGCTTCGGCTAGACGTGCCCTTCGGCCGCTTCCAGGGTGTTGAGCAGCAGGGTGGCGACGGTCATGGGGCCGACCCCGCCGGGGACCGGGGTGATCCAGCCAGCGCGCGCGGCGGCGGCGTCGAAGTCCACGTCGCCGACGAGCTTGCCCTCGGCAGTTCGATTGATGCCCACGTCGATGACCACGCTGCCCGGCTTGATCCACTCGCCGCGGATCAGCCCGGGCTTGCCCGCCGCCGCCACCAGGATGTCCGCCTGGCCGACGAAGCCGGCCAGGTCCTGGGTGAAGCGGTGGCACACGGTGACGGTGGCGCCGGCCAGCAGCAGTTCCAAGGCCATGGGCCGGCCGACGATGTTGGAGGCGCCGACCACCACGGCGTGGGTGCCCTTGACCGGTACTTGGGTGTGCTCCAGCAGGCGCATGATGCCGCGCGGCGTGCAGGGGCGCAGTTGCGGCAGGCGCAGGGCCAGGCGGCCGACGTTGTAGGGATGGAAGCCGTCCACGTCCTTGTCCGGGCGCACCGCCTCGATGATGGCCTCGGCATCGATGTGGCGGGGCAGGGGCAGTTGCACCAGGATGCCATCCACCCGCGGGTCGTCGTTGAGCTGCTGGATGAGATCGAGCAGCTGCGCCTCGGACGTTTCCGCGGGCAGGTCGTGGGCGAAGGAGGCGATCCCCACCTCCTCGCAGCTGTTGCGCTTGCTGCGCACGTAGACCTCCGAGGCGGGATTGTCGCCGACCAGCACCACCGCCAGCCCGGGCGTTCGTCCGTGGCGCGCCGCAAATTCGGCCACGCGCTCCGCCACTTCCGCGCGGATCGACGCCGCTATGGATTTGCCGTCAATGATCTGTGCACCCATGCCGCCCTCACGATTTAGCCAAGGGCGCATATCATCGCATGTCCGGGGGGCGGACTCCAAGCCGTACGGCCCCTTCAGCGGGGCGGCGCGAACGGGTATGCTGTGGCGCATCGTGCCGGGTTCTGGACGGGTCATGGAAATCATTCTCGCAAGACACGGGCGGTCGGCGCTCTTTGCCGCGGCTCCGCGCAGCCGGCAGCCGTTCTCGGCCTGGGCGCGCGCCTACGAGGCCAGCGGCATTGCCGGCTGTCCCGCGCCGCAGGCAGGCCAGCAGGGCCCGTTGCGGGAGCTTGGGCTTCTGGTCACGAGCGATTTGCGCCGAACCCTGGAATCCGCCCGCTGCCTGTGCGCCGGAGCGCCGCTGCTGGTGGACCCGCTCTTTCGGGAGGCGGGGCTGGGCAGCGCCTTTATGGAGGGCGTGCGGCTCGGGCCCCGCACCTGGGGGGCGCTGGCGCCCGCCCTGTGGCTGCTGGGCCTGCCGGCGGGGGCGGAGTCCTGGCGCGCGGTGCGGACGCGGGCGCAGCGTGCCGCCGCGTTGCTGATCGAGCAGGCCCAGCGGACGGACACGGTCATGCTGGTCGGCCACTTGATTTTCAACGCTTTTGTCGCCACAGAACTCAAAAAGCGCGGCTGGCGCGGGCCCGCGCTGCCGCGCAGCGGCTATTGGCAATGCAGCAGCTATCGTCGCGCCTGACGGGCGACCGGATGCAGACAGGACAAACGGAAAGGAGAAACCCATGGTGAACGCGCTGGTGATGCTGACGGTGGCAAGGGACAAGGTGAACGCGGTGGCCGAGCAGCTGGCGGAGATGCCGGGCATCAGCGAGGTCTATTCGGTGGCCGGCCGCTACGACCTGGTGGCGATCATCCGGGTGCGGGACAACGACAGCCTGGCGGAGCTGGTGACCAACCGGCTGCGGCAGGTGGAGGGTATTCTCAATTCGGAAACCCTCATCGCCTTCCGCGTCCATTCCCGCCATGACTTGGAAGCCATGTTCACCATCGGCACGGAAGAGGAGGGCTGAGCCGGGGCGCCGCGCGCCCCGGCAGCGGCCGTGCGGGTCAGGCGAGGCCTTGGCTGCGCAGATAGTCCTCGTAGCTGCCCACGTATTCCACCGCGCCCGCCGGCGTCAGCTCGATGATGCGGGTGGCCAGGCTGGACACGAATTCGCGGTCGTGGCTGACGAAGATCAGCGTGCCGGCGTATTTTTCCAGGGCCAGGTTGAGGGACTCGATGGATTCCATGTCCAGGTGGTTGGTGGGTTCATCCATGACCAGCACGTTGGGGCGCTGCAGGATCAGCTTGCCGAAGAGCATGCGGCCCTGCTCGCCGCCGGACAGCACCCGCACCGGCTTTTTCACCTCGTCGCCGGAGAAGAGCAGGCGCCCCAGGGTGCCGCGGATGACCTGCTCGTCGTCGCCGGGCCGCGCCCACTGCTGCATCCACTCGAAGAGGGTCAGGTCCGAGTCGAAATCGGCCGCGTGATCCTGGGCGAAGTAGCCGATATGGGCCTTTTCCGACCATTTGACGGTGCCGTGGTCGGGCGTCAGCTCGCCCACCAGCGTGCGCAGCAGGGTGGTCTTGCCGATGCCGTTGGGACCGATGACGGCCAGCCGTTCCCCGGCCTCCAGCAGCAGCTTCAGGCCGCTGAACAGCGGCTTGTCGTAGCCCTTGCTCAGTTCGCGCACTTCCAGGGCCATGCGGTGCAGCTTTTCCTTCTCGTCCAGATCGAAGCGGATGAAGGGGTTGACCCGGCTGGACGGCTTGATTTCTTCGAGCTTGATCTTCTCGATCTGGCGCGCCCGCGAGGTGGCCTGCCGCGCCTTCGAGGCATTGGCGGAGAAGCGGCTGACGAACTGCTGCAGCTCGGCGATTTGCGCCTTCTTCTTGGCGTTGTCGGCCAGTTGGCGCTCGCGCGCCTGGGTGGAGGCGAGCATGTAGTCGTCGTAGTTGCCGGGGTAGATGCGGATCTCGCCGTAGTCCAGGTCGGCCATGTGGGTGCAGACGCTGTTCAGGAAGTGGCGATCGTGGGAGATGATGATCATGGTGCTGTCGCGTTCGTTCAGCACGCCTTCCAGCCAGCGGATGGTGTTGATGTCCAGGTTGTTGGTGGGCTCGTCCAGGAGCAGGATGTCCGGGTCGGCGAAGAGGGCCTGGGCCAGTAGCACGCGCAGCTTGTAGCCCGGCGCCACGGCGCTCATCGGGCCGTCATGCAGCTCCAGGGGGATGCCGACGCCGAGCAGCAGCTCGCCCGCGCGCGATTCGGCCGTGTAGCCGTCCAGCTCGGCGAAGCGCACTTCGAGGTCCGCCACCCGCATGCCGTCCTCGGCGCTCATCTCCGGCAGGGCGTAGATGCGGTCGCGCTCGCGCTTGACCTCCCACAGTTCGGCGTGGCCCATGATGACCGTGTCCAGCACCCGGTAGTCCTCGAAGGCGAACTGGTCCTGGCGCAGCTTGCCCAGGCGTTCGCCGGGATCGATGCTGACGTTGCCGGCGCTGGGCTCCAGCTCGCCGCCGAGGATCTTGAGGAAGGTGGACTTGCCGCAGCCGTTGGCGCCGATGAGGCCGTAGCGGTTGCCGTCGCCGAATTTGACCGATACGTTTTCAAAGAGGGGCTTGGCCCCGAATTGCATGGTGATGTTGGCGGTTGAAATCAAAACGCGTGTCCCGGAACAGGTGGATTACGAAGCCCGGTATTTTACCATTTGCCGATGGCTGCGTCCCGCCTGTTCCATCACTTGATGGAGGAGGCCTCATGTCCGCTTCGCTGGAAGACTATTCCCTGGACGAGCTGAAGCTCGTCTACCGGCTGCTGCACGCCCAGCTGACCGCCCACCTGGAGCTCATGGACAGCGCGCTCCTGCATGATCTGCAAGCCTTGCTGCAGGCACACGCCAAGGCGGCCGGCGTGGATCTGGCCGATCACGGGCAGTGGGACGCCTGGCTGGGCAACGCCGCCACGCCCTGCGCCGAGCGCGTGGCCGAGCGCCGGACCCTGCGCTAGCTGCCTATTGCTCAGGCCAGCCAGTTGAGGATCAGGGCCACGGCGGCCGCCGCCATCACCGCCGTGGCCAGCCAGCCGACGATCAGCAGCCGGGGCGGCAGCACGAAGCGGCCCATGATCTTCGGCCGCATGGCCATGCGCATCATGAGCACCATGATGGGCACGGCCACCAGGCCATTGAGCACGGCACTCAGGTAGAGCGCCTGGATGGGGTTGATGTCGAGAAAATCGAAGCCCACGCCGACGAAGGTGGCGGCGGCGATGATGCCGTAGAACCCCTTGGCTTCCAGCGGCCGGCGCGCCAGCCCCACCGGCCATTTCAGGGCCTCGCCCACGGCGTAGGCCGCCGAGCCCGCCAGCACCGGCACGGCCAGGAGGCCGGTGCCGATGATGCCCAGGCTGAAGAGCAGAAAGGCGAACTGCCCGGCCACCGGCCGCAGGGCCTCGGCGGCCTGGGTGGCGGTCTGGATCTGCGTGCCGCCGTGGGCGTGCAGGGTGGCGGCCGCAGTGAGCATGATGAAGAAGGCGATGAGGTTGGAAAAGGCCATGCCGACGTAGGTATCGATGCGGATGCGCTGCAGTTGGGCCGGGGCTTGGCGGGGCGCCTTGCGCAGCGCCTCTTCGCCGGGGGTTTCCCGCTGCGTCTCCACCTCCTGGGAAGCCTGCCAGAAGAAGAGATAGGGGCTGATGGTGGTGCCGAAGAGCGCCACCAGGCCCATGAGGTAGTCGCTGCGGAAGATCACCGTCGGCACCAGGAATCCGTGCAGCACCTGCCCCCAGTCGATGCGGATCGCAAAGGCGGTGCCCACGTAGGCGAAGAGGGCGAGAGTGAGCCACTTCAGGACGCGGGTGTAGCTTTCGAAGTGCATGAAAACCTGCAGCAGCACCGAAACGATGGCGAAGAGCGCCGCGTAGAGCAACATGGGACCGCCGATCAGCAGGTGCAGCGCCGCGCCCATGGCGCCGATGTCGGCGCCCAGATTGATCACGTTGGCCAGCAGGAGCAGGGCGACGGTGCCGTAGAGCAGCCAGGGGGAATGATGGCGGCGGATGTTGCCGGCGATGCCATGGCCGGTGACCCGGCCGATGCGGGCGCAGATCTCCTGGATGCCGCCCATGAGCGGGTACAGGAACCAGGCCGTCCACAGCATCTGATAGCCGAACTGGGCGCCGACCTGGGAGTAGGTGGCGATGCCGCCCGGATCGTCGTCCGAAGCACCGGTGATGAGGCCGGGCCCGAGCTGGCGGAGCAGGCTGGGTTTCTTCCTGGGAAGGGCATCGGCAATGGCCATGGCGTCTCCTCCTGGTACTCCCCGAGTCTGGCAGGCGCGGCCTGCCGCTGCCATCCACCGAACGTGGAATGCCGAGTTGCGGGGCTAATCTCTTCGTTGGATACGGCGGCGCTTTGGCCGTGCTAAGGTGATCCGGCAAGCCGAATCCGTTTCGTCCTGCAAAAGCCCTGTGCCGGCCAGTCGCAGGACCCAGCCAACGAGAGGTGAAGCCATGGCGAGATGCGAAATGTGCGGCAACGACTACGACAAGGCCTTTACGGTGACCATGGACGGTCACTCGCACACCTTCGACAGCTTCGAGTGCGCGATCCACAGCCTGGCGCCCAGTTGCGCCCACTGCGGCTGCAGAGTGGTCGGGCATGGGGTGGAGGCGAACGGCACCATCTACTGTTGCGCCAACTGCGCTCATCAGGAAGGGGTCAAGGGCCTCGAGGACCGCGTCTAAGCCGGTTCCTGCCGTCTGCTTGGTGTGGCAGCGGCTGCGCCGGCCGCCGGCGGGATGCCATGGACCGGATCATCCGGGCGGTTTGCGCCAGGCTGGGCATCCTCCTGCTCATTTTCCTGGCGTGGGCGGCGGCGAGCCACGCCGCACCCGCAGATGATGTTGGCCGGGTGCAGTTGCCGGCAGCGCGCTTGGATGGCGGGATGAGCGTGGAGCGCGCCTTGGCCGAGCGGCATTCGGTCCGGGATTGCGCGCCCGCGCCCCTGAGCCTGGCCGAAGCCGCCCAGCTTCTGTGGGCGGCGCAAGGCCGCAATGAGGCCGGCGGCCGGACCGCGCCTTCCGCCGGCGCGCTTTATCCCCTCGAACTGTACCTGGTCGCCGGCCGGGTGCGGGACCTGCCGCCCGGCGTCTATCGCTATCTCTCCCGGGATCACGCGTTGGCGAAGGTGCGCGATGGCGATCGGCGCGCCGCTCTGGCCGCCGCTGCTTTGGGCCAGGCCGCGGTCGCGGGGAGCGCGATGGTGCTCGTGCTGGCGGCGGATTATGCGCGTACGACGCGGAAGTACGGCCAGCGCGGGCAGCGCTACGTGCACCTGGAGGCGGGGCACGCCGCCCAGAACGTTTACCTGCAGGCGGCTGCCCTGCGCCTCGGCACCGTGGCCGTCGGTGCCTTCGACGACGATCGGGTGCGGCGGGTGCTCGGCCTGCCCGCCGCCGAGGAGCCCCTGTATCTCCTGCCCGTCGGGCGGCTCAGGTAGCCTGGGCTTGCGCTTTGCCCGCTGGGGCCGACGTCGCCGGCAGCAGGGCGGCTTTGGGCGCCGGCAGCGTTTCCACATGGAGGGTGCGGGTCGGATAGGCGAACTGGATGCCCTCTTCCTCGAAGCGCTTGAAGAGCCCCAGGTTGATGGCCTGCTGGATATCCATGTACAGGTTGTAATCGGGGCTCAGGACGAAGTAGACCACCTCGAAGCGCAGGTCGGAGTCGCCGAAGGCGCTGAAGTGGGCGCGGTCGAAGCGGGTCGGCCGCTGTGCCTCCACCAGTTCGCGCACCATGCCCGGGATGCGCGCCAGTTGCGCGTGCGGGGTCTGGTAGACCACGCCGAAGTTGAACACCACGCGCCGCTCGAACATGCGCTTGTAGTTGCGGATCTGCCCCTTCAGGAGCTCCGAATTGGAGAACACGATCTGCTCGCCGGACAGGCTGCGCACCCGCGTCGACTTCAGGCCAATGTGCTCGACCGTGCCCATCTTGTCGCCGACGATGATGAAGTCGCCGATGACGAAGGGCTTGTCCAGCACGATGGACAGGGAGGCGAAGAGGTCGCCGAGAATGTTCTGCACCGCCAGGGCGACCGCCACGCCGCCGATGCCCAGGCCCGCCACCAGCGCAGTCACATCCACGCCCACGTTGTCCAGGGCCAGCAGGGCGATCACCGTCCACAGCAGGATCCGGCCCACGATGCTGAGGGCCTGCAGGGTAGTGACGGCGCCGCCGTCCTCGGCGATGCGGTCCTGGATGTGGCGGTTGGCCAGGAAGGTGATGAAGTGGTTGCCCCAGATGGCCACCTGGATCAGGAAGGAGATGATGCCGATGGTGGCGACGATGCGCGCCTTGTCGGCGGGCAGGGTCAGCACCAGCGAGGCCAGATAGAGGGAAATGGCGAAAAGGAAGAAGAACTTGGCGTTCTTGATGATGGTGACCGCGAAGTCATCCAGATCCGTGCGGGTGCCGGCCGACATCCTGGCCAGGCGCTTGACCAGCATCCTCTGCAGGAGGCTCATCAGCACATAGGAAAGCACCCCGACCAGCAGGGCCGTCAGCCACACGCCGAGCGTGTTGCCGTAATAGATCTCTTTCAAGAAACCCAGTTGGCTTAGAAAATCCAATCTTATCCTCCTGAATGACGCGACGCTTTGCGAATCCTGCCCCGACCGTCGCCGCTGCCGTCAGTGGCGGGCGGGCACGACGCTGACCGGCGCCGGCGAGGTCGATGGCGCCTCGCCCGGCTCCAGATTGTGCGGGTACAGCAGCGCGACCCGGTAGGCGGCCGCGCCTTGCTCCTCTTCCTTGCGGCGCTGCTCGGCGCTCGGATAATCCACTGCCATGGACACCTGCAGGCCGGCCTGCCTGAGCAGCGCGGCCACGGTTTCGGCGCGGGCCATGGCCAGCTCCGGCGTCTTGCGGCCGTTTTCGTTGAGGCTGCCTTGGCCGACGTTGCGCACGGCGCGCACTCCCCAGCGGTTCAGGGCCCACAGATCCAGTTCGAGCGCCGCCCGGCCGGCGGGCGACAGGGCCGCCGAGGCGTGCTCGAAGGGGATCGGTTCCAGTGGGCGCGGGGGCGGAATGATGCTGATCTGCCAATCAGGATACTGGGTGCGCAGATGGCGTTCCAGGGCCCAAAGGGTACGCAGGTCGCCGCCATAGTCCGCGGCGATCAGGAAGCCGGCCCGGTGCGCCCGCTCGTCCACTTCGCCGAGCGCCACCGGAAACGGGATGGCGGCGCGCAGGCGCTTTTCCATCTCCGCCTGGGCCACCGCCGTGTCCTGCTGCTGCAGCAGAGCCCGCAGGCGCGCGCTGTTGTCCTGGGCCTGCAGGGTGGCGCGCCCTTCCAGGATTTGGTGCAGGGACAATTGCACCGGTTGCGCCAGGGACTGTTCGAGCTTGCGCTTCATCTGGCCCTGGAAGCCCTGCTCGTAGCGCGGCGTCAGCACCACCGCCGTCACTCCGATCTGTCCCTGCTTGCTCACGTTGATGTTGAGGCTGGTCAGCGCCGCCTTTCTGGCCAGCACCTCGGCGCGCAGCACGTCCTCGACCTGCTTGCTCACCCGCGTGGTGCGCACGCTGTCCTCCAGGGTGCGCACCAGGGGCACCGACAGCAGGGCCAGCACGAAGCCCGCGATGATCGTCTGCCACAGCAGCGGCCGGGACGTGTACAGCCGGCCGAAGCCGTACCAGATCGCCATGAAGGCGACGCTGAAGGCAATGGCGAGCATGTTGGTCAGAAAGAGAAAGAAGGCGCCGCGAAAAATGTCCAGCGCACCGGTGGCCAGCCCGTAGCCGGTGACCGCCAGCGGCGGCATCAGGGCGGTGGCGATGGCGACGCCGGCAATGGCGCCGCCCTGGCGGCGGATCACCGCATAGCCCGCCACCAGGCCGGAGAAGATAGCCACCAGCAGATCGAAAAGGTTGGGCTGGGTGCGGGCGAGAATCTCCGGCGTCGGCGGAATGAAGGGCGACAGCTTCACGATGAGTATCGAGGCCAGCAGCGCGCCGAGCACGCCGAAAGCCAGCGCCAAGGCGCTGCGCTTGGCCAGGACCACGTCCGTCTTGGCGATGGCGAAGCCGAACAGCACGATGGGTCCCATCAGCGGGGCGACCAGCATGGCGCCGATGACCACCGCTGGCGAACTGAGCAACAGCCCGAGGGTGGCAATGCCGCAGGAGGCGAAGACCAGAAAGAAATAACCGTGGCTGAGGCCGCCCTGGGCCGTCACCTGCTCGAGTACGGCAGCCTGATCGACCACCTGCACGTGCCGCTGCCACCAGGCGACGAAGAGCTGCTTCAGACGCTCGACGCTGCCGCTGGATCGGGTGCCTTGCATGGAATCTCCTGCTTGGAACGTGAACTGGAATAGGGGGCCGGCCGTTGCCTGCAGCATGGCTGCGTCGCTGCGACGGCGGGCCGGTACGCCGTATCGCCCCTGCTGGAGCGGACTGGGAGCTTACCATGCCCAAATCGGCGGCGCTGTTCAAGAGCGCCGCGCCGGCCCGGGCGGGATGACCTTGGGCTTGTTTTCGACTATAATGATTTCAACTCAAATAATTTCCATGCGATGTTTTTGCCCGTCGCAACGGAGCACCTCAGGAAGTCCGCATGTCCATTCAAGACGAGCAGCACGCCCACGTACCCGGGGCGGCCATGCCGGCGCCCACGGGCACGACAGGAGCCCCGGCTCCGTCCATTCCAAGTGCGCGCTATGACCTGCGCATCCTGCAATCGCTGCGTCAGATCATCCGCGCTATCGACCTGCACTCGCGCAAGCTGGCCGCCCTGCACCAGATCACCGGGCCGCAGCTGGTCTGCCTGCTGGCCGTGGTCGAGCACGAGCCGATCAGTGCCACGGCACTCAGCCAGCAGGTCTACCTGAGCGCCAGCACGGTGGTCGGCATCCTGGATCGGCTGGAAGAGCGCGGGCTGGTGCGCCGGGAGCGGCAGGCCAGGGACCGGCGCGTGGTGCTGGTGAGCGCGACGGAGCAGGGCAGGGCGCTCGCGCTGCGCGCCCCGTCGCCGTTGCAGGATACTCTGGCCGAAGCGCTCGCGGAGCTGCCGGAGCTGGAGCAGGCCGCCATCGCGCTGTCCCTGCAGCGCATCGTGGAGTTGATGCAGGCCCGGCACATCGATGCGTCGCCGATGCTGGATACCGGTCCCCTGGACCGCGAGGTCAAATAGCCTTCCCCGGCACGGCGCCGGTGCATCCATTTGCACAAGGAGTTCCACACGGGCAACGCAAGCCCTTTCCCCAGCACAGAAGAGGAGAACGCATGAAGCAATCGCAAAGCCAGGATCGGGTACTCGAATCAGCCAACGCGCTGGAGATGTCCACCGCCAGTGCCCTGCTCCAGGATTTGGCCGACGTGGAGGCGCCGCCGGCCCTGAAGGCGCCGGTGAATGACGAAGCGCTGGTCCACCGCGAATTCCTCGACGCCGAGTTCTGGCGCCGCATCCCGGCCTTCCGCCGGGTCGCCAAAGCGGAGTTCTGCGATCATCGCTTCCAGATCAGGCACAGCGTGCAGACCATCGAGCAGCTGCAGGAGCTGATCGCGCCGCTGGTGCCGCGCGCTTTTCTGGAAGACGTCGGTGCCGGCCTGCGCCAAGCGCCCATGAACCTGCGCATTTCGCCCTATCTGCTGAGCCTGATCGACTGGGACAACCCCTACGACGACCCCATCCGCATCCAGTTCATTCCCGCGGCCTCCCGACGCTTGGCCGATCACCCTCGGCTGAGCTTCGATTCCTTGAACGAACAGCAGGACGCACCCACGCCGAATCTGGTGCACCGCTATCATGACAAGGCTCTGTTCCTGCCGCTGGACGTCTGTCCCGTGTACTGCCGCTTCTGCACCCGCAGCTACAGCATCGGTCCCGAGGCCGGCCACGACAAGCTCGCCGCTTTCCGCGCCAGCATGAAGGAGTGGCAGCCCGCCTTCGCCTATCTGGCCTCGCGCCCGGAAATCGAGGATGTGGTGATCTCCGGCGGCGATACCTACAACCTGTCCGCCAGCCGACTGCGCCTGATCGGCGAAACGCTGCTCGGCATCCCGCACATCCGCCGCCTGCGCTTCGCCAGCAAGGGGCCCGCGGTCATGCCGATGAAAATCCTGAGCGACTCGGCGTGGACGGACACCCTGCTTGACCTAGTCGACATGGGCCGGCAGCTCGGCAAGGAAGTCGCGCTCCATACCCATTTCAACTCGGTCAACGAGATCACCGACATCACCCGTGCGGCCATGCACAAGCTCTTCCAAGGCGGGATGACCGTGCGCAACCAGTCGGTGCTCATCCGCGGCGTGAACGACGAGGCCGATGCCATGGTACGGCTGGTGCGACAGCTGTCCTACATGAACGTGCAGCCCTACTACGTGTACCAGCACGACATGGTCAAGGGCGTGGAGGAACTGCGCACGCGCGTGCAGACCGCCGTCGAGCTGGAGCGTCAGGTGCGCGGCAGCACCGCGGGCTTCAACACGCCCACCTTCGTGACCGACGTGCCCGGAGGCGGCGGCAAGCGCGACGTGCACAGCTACGACTACTACGACGAGCTCACCGGCGTCAGCGTCTACCGCAGTCCGGCCGTCGATCCGGACAAGGTGTACCTGTATTTCGATCCGATTCATCTGTTGCCGGAGGCAGGGCGCCGGCGCTGGGCCGAGCCGCGGGAGCACGAGCGCATCGTGCAGGAGGCGGTCGAGGCAGCCGGCCTGAGTGCGCTGCAGCCGGCTTGAGCGCGGCAAGGAGGTCAAAGATGCGCTGTGCAGCAAGCAGCGAGCGGAACGAGGGCGCTTACCTGGCCGACGTGGTCGTGAACGGCAGCCGCTGGGAGGCCGTCTTCGACGCCCACAATCGCCGGATGAAGCTCTACGACATCGACCCCGCCGAATTCGCGGCGGGGCAGCCGGCCCTGCGCGCGGCGGCCGGCAAGCACGAGACGGAGGTCTTTTCCAAAGTCACGGTCTACGCGCGCGCCGGGGCCTACGCCCAGTGGCTGCAGCAAGGCTTTCGCAAGGAGGCCATCATCCGCGGTTTTTTCCGGGATGGCGCCGACGCCCACCTGTGGACGATCTATCCCGACGCCGCCCGCTGCCGCGACGTCCATGCGGCACGGCACGCCAGGACCCTGTCGCAGGCACTGGCCCGGGACCGGGTCGTCGAACGGCAGCCGCTGCCCGCCGGCTACGTCAGCCAGAGTGCGGTGGAAAAGGATGCCTGGGATCTGGCCGCGCTGCTGCGCGACACCTTCGACGATTATCCCACGCCGATCCACGGCGCCTACATCAAGGGCCAGATCGCCGCCGGCCGCAATTGCTTTCGCATCATCCGCGACGGCGACGGCGCGCTGGCGGCGGCGGCCTCGGCGGAGATGGACTTCCAGCGCATGACGGCGGAGCTGACCGACTGCATGACGCGTCCCGCCGACCGCGGCCGCGGCCTGATGAGCCGCCTCTTGTGCGAGCTGGAGCACGCCTTGCTGACGGAGCATGGCATTCGGCACTTCTACAGCATCGCCCGCGCCGACGAGGTCGGCATCAACTGCGTCTTTGCCAAGCACGGCTATGAATTCACCGGGCGGCTGATCAACAACTGCCGCATGCCGAACGGCTGGGAGTCCATGAACGTGTGGTGCAAGGCAGTGGATGCAGCGTGAGGTGCGGGGAATCGCGCGGGACTGAGACGCCCAGGACTGTGCTTGAATGGCGCCCCGGGCAGGAATCGAACCTGCGGCCTACCGCTTAGGAGGCGGATTTTTGGGCATTTTGTTACCGTGGCTTACCGAAAAATAACAAATAAATACAATAACATACATTCACAACGGTTCACGGCGTTTCCCGCCTTTTTAGGCTGTCAGTGTCCCAAAATTGTCCCAAAATGTCCCAAGGAGTTCCTGCTCTCGGGATTTGGCTCCCAGTCGCTTACGGTTACAAATATCGGCTCTACTATGGGCGCGGTGGCGAGCGGATCGTGGCTATGACAACGTACGCGGCAAGGGTGATCAGTGTCGTATGCCTTTACCACAGTCGCGCAGTTGCTGGCAGATTCCCAGGCAGACGTCCTACGCGAGGAGGGCAGGTCATGAGGAAAGTCATCATACAAGTGGAACGCCTGTCGCAAGGCTTCGAGCGTTTTCAGCAGGCATGGGAAACAGGCGCGCCCCAGGGCGAGTTCATTACCTTCGAGGATGTGGAAACCCTCTTGAAGACACTTACCAGCAAACGCTGGGAGCTGGTCAGCGTGTTACCGAAGCAGGGACCGATGAGCATCCGCGCGCTCGCGCGGGCACTTGGGCGCGACGTGAAGAACGTCCATACGGATGTGCAGGCGCTCAAGGAAATCGGCTTGGTGACGGACCATCCCACAGGTATCTGCGTTTCCTATGACGAGATTGAGGCGCACCTGGTGCTCAAATCCGCAGCATAGCGGTGCTGCTTTCACGCGTGGCGGCCAGGGACGTGTCCACATCGACAGTGCCCAGATCCCAACCGCTGGGTATCTCATTCGGGGGTTCCCCTAGGCTTTTCAGTCAGGCAGACCCTAGGGCTGCAACTCCAAGCGCCGCTCGATGCGCTCGATGCGTTCGTTCATCCGGTCAATGCGTACGCTGATTTCCGCATGGCTCTCGTCGAAGTGCGCCATGTCGCGCCGTAGCCCGGCGATCGCGAGCTCGACTCGTCCCGTGCGGTGGGTCAGCTCGCGCAGCTCGTCGCGAATCGCCGCGACATCGGTGCGAATCGCCTTGAGGTGTTCCAGAACCAGATTCTCGGTGTGGTCGGGCATGCTCTCCTCCGGGCTAGTCGCGCCTGCGCATCCCACCTGAAACGTGGCGCAGGTCTTTAAAAATTCTAACCCAAGCAGTGGGCTTTTGAAACTTGCTCAGCCGCCCGCCACGCGGATTTCCGCCCCCGTGCATAACCGTTTGAAAAGGTTATGAAAGGGGGAAATGTGGAACTGCTCACCATCGACGACCTGGCACGGATTCTGCGCATTCACCGGCGCACGCTGCAGAATCGCCTTTCTGTGGCGCCCGACACGTTGCCGCCGCCGCTGCGCCTGCCCGGCACGGCCGGACCGCGCTGGCGACCCCAGGATGTGCAAGCTTGGATTGATCAGCATGCCGCGGCCGCAACGCCGCGAACCGCAGCCCCAGCCCCAGCCCAGCCGGCGCGCCGCAGGGGGCGGCCTAAAAAAGCAGTTGCGCTTGCGCCGCGCCCGGAACCTTTCTGATGCCCGCTTGTCTGTAGTTACAGTCGTCGTTACAATGGCTTTATGCGTTTTGAATGGGATCCTCAAAAGAACATCAAAAACATCCAGGAACGCGGCATCGACTTTGCCGATGCCTGGGAGATGTTTGAAGGTCTCATGCTCATTGCCTCGGATGTTCGGCAGGATTATGGCGAAGACCGCTATATCGGCATGGGACATATCCGGGGACGGCTCATGGTGGTGGCGTACACCGAGCGCGCCCAGGGAACCATTAGGATCATCTCATTACGGAAGGCGAATACCCGTGAGCAAGCATACTTTGAAAAAACCCTCCAAGACCGACTGGAGAGGCGTTGACGCCATGCGGGATGAGGACATCGATTATTCCGAAATTCCCGAGCTGGGAGAGGCGTTTTTCAGGGAAGCCCTTGTCTGGCCAGGCCGTAAGCAGCAGATCACCTTGCGGCTTGATCCCGATGTGCTGAATTTTTTCCGGGCCCAAGGCAGGGGTTATCAAACGTGCATCAACCTCGTGTTACGGAAGTATATGCTGGCTCATCGCCGCGGGGAGGAATTCACCCCCCCACACGACGATGCTTGACTTTTTTGTTTTTTAAGGGATAATTAAGGATAGTTGCCGGCGCCGCCCATTGGGCTGCGCGACCTGCCGGGCTGGCCGCCGGCGAAATAAATACCTATCCTCACGCCGCCCCTTTGGCGGCTTGCACGCCGGCGCTGCTTCCTTTGGGAAGCAGCCTGGCCGACCGACGCGCAGGGCCACGGGCCGGCTGCGCGTCGGTCGGCCAGGTGCGCCCGCCATTCATGATCTTGGCCGACCGGCCAACCATTCCTTCGCTTTGGAAGAAACAAACCTTAATTGAATTTAAAGAATTTTACGATTTTGTTTTGATACCGGCCCGCTTTTGGGCCGTTTTTCATTTTCGGCCCTCCAATTTATGTTGGAGGCAACATGCAAGCTGTTGATTTTGCTGTAAAATTAATGCGTCACCCTTTCGTCGCCACCCTGGCCAGAAAGTACAATCTTGACCTTGAAGACGCGCGCCAAGAAGCCTTCCTGGTGGCCGCGGAACTGGCCCACAAATTTGACCCTAATCGCGGGGCCACCCTGGAAACCTTCCTTTTTTCCCATCTCCGCCGGCGCCTCCAGCGCCAAGCCCCGCTTTGCGCAGCAGAATTCGATGAAAATAAAGAAGTTACGTGCGCGGATGAAGAACAGGATCACCATCTGGGCGACGAAGAAATAATAATTAAGATTGCCGCCAGCTGGTCGTTTATGCATTTTAAAGTTGCTGATCTTGCACTGCAATCCCTTTCAACCAATGAAATAGCGGGAGAATTAAATGTTACGCCGCGCCGGGTCAGGCAGATAGTATCTGAGTTGTCCAGCATTACAGAAAAGGATAATGGTCAGCTTAGCCTGTTTGGTGGGGAGGGTGCGGCATGAACTTGGCAGAAATCCTGAATCTCGACATGCCCGGGGATGAAAAACTGCTTTTTGCAATTTTGTGCGCCAACGCCAGCGAGGGCGGCGAGGTGCGGATGCCGGTGGCGGTTGCGGCCCGGCAGGCCGGCATAGAAGAGGCCCGTGTCGCTGAAGCGCTGAAAAACCTCATCAAAAACAATCTCTTGCGGGAGGCGCCGCGTAAAAACGAGGGGTTGATCCAATGTTATTGTAGTAGTACAAGTAGTAGTGAGTATGTTGTTTTTTTTAAAAAAACTACTACTACTCTGGACCTAGGAATGCTTCCGCCGCCGCTGCGCCAGCCCGTGGCGGAAATGCTGGCAAAGGCGGGGCTCGAAGCGGCCCTGGACCAAGACCTGGTCGACGAGTTGGTCGGCCGCCTCCGGAGCGGCGCGATCAGGAACCCCGTGTTCTATTTCAGCGGGCTCGTGCGTAAGGCCCGCGCCGGGGAGTTTTTCTTCAGCCAGTTCGCCGCGCGCCAGCAGCGCCTGGCGCGGCATGCCGAGCCCTCGCGCAAGCCGGAGCCCGCACCTCCAGCACCGCCGGCGCTGCCCGAAAAATATCTTGCAGATCAAAGGGTTCAGCGGCTGCTGAAACTCGGGGCGGGCGGGGAGTCGCCCGCTTGACCGAGCGGGGTGGGGGTGGGCTTGCCGCAGGGGTACAAGCTGCCCAACGGCCAGGTGGTGGAGGCGGGGGTGAACTTCATCAGCCAGGGGGTGGGCCACAACCTGCCGTCGGCCGAGTACGTGTCCTTCCAGCACAGCGAAACCAAGTCGAGCTGGACCGGCCTGGCGATGATCGTGTTCACCGCGGTGCTGGTGGCGGTGACGGCGGGCGTGGCGGCCTACGCGGCGCCGGCGATGATGGCGGCTGTGACAGGTGGTGTCGCAACGAGTGCTGTCTCCGCTGCCGCAATGGGTGCCGCCGTCGGCGCCACCGCCAACTTCGCCTTCAACGCCCTCGCCTCGGGCGGCCACTACGGCCTGATGGGCACCAATGCCCAGGTCTTCGGCGGCCAGACCGACCTGGCGCCCAATACCCGCTCCGGCGCCTGGGATTACCGGCCGAGCCTCTACGCCGGCGACCGCAGCCTGGTGCAGTCCGACGCCCAGCAGGCGCCGGGCGCCTTCGGCGTCGGCTTCCAGCGCAACCAGCTCGCGCCCAGCCAGGCGGTCAGCAGCCCCGGCGTCCAGCGCAGCGGCGACACC
>NZ_AUIS01000029.1 GCF_000423825.1 Thermithiobacillus tepidarius DSM 3134 | reverse complement strand
TCCATGATGCTGCCGGCCTTCAAGGGCGTGGACGCGGTGGCGGCGGTGGCGGGCCTGTGCAATCCGCGCGGCTTCGTGCTGGTCGATGCGCACCAGCGCAGCCCGCGCTATCCCAACATCTTCGCCGCCGGCGTCGGCATCGCCATCCCGCCGGTGGAAGCCACGCCGGTGCCGACCGGCGCGCCGAAGACCGGCTACATGATCGAGTCGATGGTCACCGCCATCGTCCACAACCTGCGCGACGAGCTGGCCGGCCGCCCGGTCCAGGCGCAGGGCACCTGGAACGCCATCTGCCTGGCCGACATGGGCGACACCGGCGCCGCCTTCGTGGCGCTGCCGCAGATCCCGCCGCGCAACGTCAACTGGTTCAAGCAGGGCAAGTGGGTGCACCTGGCCAAGATCGCCTTCGAAAAATACTTCATCCGCAAAATGAAGGCCGGCACCTCCGAACCCGTCTACGAAAAATACATGCTCAAGGCTCTGGGCATCGAACGACTGAAGGAACACGCCTAAGAATGTAGGCTGAAGGTCTGACGGGGCGCGCGCCGCGCCCCGGTTTTCCCCTGAAACTGTGGATAACTTTGTGGGTATTGCGGCAAGGAGATGTCAATTTTATGACAGATCAAGCCGCCCTGCCGGCTGCCTAATTTTTGTGCGACGCTTATTTCTATTTGTTTCAACGGCTTGCGCAGCATTGATGCGGCTGCGGCTCAAGATTGCCGGCTAGGTGGCCATCTCGGCCGCACGCCGGCACATGTGCAAAAGTTCGGGCAGGAGGTCAGGCGCCGCTCAGTCGCGCCGGTAGACCAGGTCGTACACGCCGTGGCCCAGGCGCTGGCCGCGGGTTTCGAACTTGGTGCGGATGCGGTTGGCCGGCCGCGGCGAGAAGGCGCGCGGCCCGGTGGCATTGCGCAGGCCGGGCGTCGCCTCCAGCACTTCCAGCATGTGCTCGGCGTATTCGGCCCAGTCGGTGGCCAGCTGCAGCTCGCCGCCCGGCTTCAGCCGGTCGCGCAGGACCAGGGCGAAGTCCGCCTGCACGATGCGCCGCTTGTGATGGCGCTTTTTCGGCCAGGGGTCCGGAAACTGGATGTAGATGGCGTCCAGGGAGGCGGGCGCCAGGCGCTCGCGCAGGAAGGCCTGGGCGTCCTCGGTGCTGACCCGGACGTTGTCCAGACCCTGCGCGGCCACGGCCTGCAGCAGCTTGCCCACGCCCGGGCGATAGACCTCCAGGCCGATGAAGTCCCAGTCCGGCCGCGCCTGCGCCAGAGCCGCCAGATGGGCGCCGTCGCCGAAGCCGATCTCCAGGCCGAGCGGCGCGCTGCGCCCGAAGAGCGCCGCCGGCTCCACGGGGGTGCCGTCGGCCGGAATGGCATAGCGGGGCAGGAGCTGCTCCAGGGCTTGCTGCTGGGCCGCCGTGATGCGGCCTTCCCGGCGCACGAAGCTGCGGATGGGGCGGTGGGCGGGTGGGGCGGCTTGGGTCATGGGATTCTCGTGGACTGAAACCCAGAAATTATATCCGAGCGACCGGGCGGCGCAAAACGGGCGGGCATGCCGGCATCTTGACGTTGTCCGCCCAACCATAGAAAATAATTATATGTTGATCCCTCGAAGTTTCCTGCCGAGCCGTGTGTTGGTCCGCCTCCTGGCGGCCGTGCTGGTGCTCGCCCTCGTGAGCCTGCCGCAGCTGGAGCCGTTGCTGGCTGCCGACGAGGCGGCCAGCATCGATTTGGCGCAGGCTGGCAGCCAGGCTCCCGGGAAGGTTCCCGCCATCAATGCGGACTGCGACAACCTGCAGCCGTTCGAGTTGTGGCGTCCGGTGTTTGGCGCATATCTGATGCGCTTGCCCGAGCCGGGGGCGGTGCATGCCTCCCTGGCCAGCGCCTTCGTCAGTTCCACTCCGACACCCTCTCTGCGGCCTCCCATCGCCTGATCCAGGCGGATTTTTCTCGGCAAGCACCGGCAGGTGCGGGGCCAGCAGCTTTGTGCAGGCCCGCGAGGCATTTCCATGTAAAGCATTACCCCTAGGTTTCTTGCCCACTGCCGGATGCCGACGGCTCCATGCCGCGCGGCGCCGCTTTGGCTTGGCCACTCAAACACGATACGAAGAATTGCAGGTACTCCCATGTACGGATGCTCATCAGTGCGACGCCTGCGTGCGTCGGGCTTGCTCTTGCTGGCCGTTTTGATCTTCGGCTTTGCTGCCGCTGTCCCGGTGCGCGCCGCCGAAGCCTTTTCCCTCGCCGAACTCATGCAGGCGGCCTTGCGCGGCAATCCGGGCCTGCAGGCCATGCGCGCCCAGGAAGCGGCCGCCCAGGCCGGGCTGCGCACGGCGCGGGCCTATCCCAATCCGGAGCTGGAAGTGGGCGCCGGCCCGAGCCGCTACCGGCAACTGAACGAACAGACCGGCACCAATTGGATCGTGGGCTTGGCCCAGCCCCTGGAGCAGCCGAGCCTGCGCCGGGCGCGCATCCGGGGTGCCGAGGCGGGCATCGGCGCCGCCGACGCGGCGTTGCAAGCCTATCAAAATGGCCTGCTGGCCCAGGTGAAGGCCAGCTATTACGAGATCCTGTGGCGCCAGGCGCAGCTGCGCATGGCGGAGGACGACCACGCGCTGCTGGAGCAGATCCGCAACCGCGTGAAGGTGCGGGTGGACACGGGCGAAGCGCCGCGCTACGAACTGATCAAGGCCGACACGGAGCTGCTGAACGCCAGCAAGAACCGGCAAAGCGCCATGCAGCGGGTGCGCGAGGCCCAGGTGGGCTTGCGCAACCTGGTGGGACCGGCCCTGCCGGAGGATTTCACGGTGAGCGGCGAGTTGCCACTGCGCTTGATCGATCTGCCGCCGCTGGCGAGCCTGCGCCAGGAGGTGTTGGCCCGCAATCCCGCCGTGGCGCAGGCCACCCTGGAGACGGAACGGGCGCGGGCGCGCGTGGATCTGGAGCGGCGCCTGCGCACGCCCCAGGTCACCGTCAAGGCCAGCGTGGAGCAGGATCCGGACCTGCAGAACTGGCGCCTGGGCCTGGCGCTGCCGCTGCCGCTCTGGAATCAGCGCCAGGGCGCCATCGCCGAGGCGGCGGCCAACCTCAGCCAGGCCCAGGCCTTGGCCGAGCAGCGCCGCCTGGCCCTGCTGCGTGAGCTGGATGCCGCCTACAGCCGCTACGAGAATGCCCGGCGCCAGGTGGAGATCTTCGAGAGCGGGCTGTTGCGCCAGGCCGAGGCCGCCCTCAAGGTCGCGGAGGCCGCCTACCGCTTCGGCGAACGCGGCATCCTCGATTATCTCGATGCCCAGCGCACCTTCCGCGCCGTCCGCCAGGATTTCCTCACTGCCCGTTACGAGCTGCAGGCGTCCCTCGTGGAGATCGACCGCCTGCGCACCGCCGACTTTATCGGAGATGCCCAATGATCCGTTTGACCAAGATCGCCATCGTGTTTGGCTTCGCCCTGGCGCTCGCCGCCTGTCAGGACAAGGAACTGCCCGCCAAGCCGGCCGCCCAGGAGACCGCCGACCCGAACCTGGTCACCGTGGCGCCGGCCATGCTGCAGCGCATGCAGATTGCCCCGGTGGCCCGTGCCGAGGTCAGCAGCACCCTGCGCGTGCCGAGCCGGGTCGAGGTGGACGGCCACCGGGTGGCGCGCATCGGCGCGCCGGTCACCGGCCGCCTCACCCGGGTCAACGTGTTCGTGGGCGATGAGGTGCAGCGCGGTGCCGTGCTGGCCAGCCTGAACAGCATGGAGCTGGGCGAGGCGCAGCTGACCTACCTGAAGGCCCTGTCCCAGGTGCAGCTGCAAAGCCGCGCGGTGGATCGCGCGCGGCTGCTGCTGGGCGCCGACGTGATCGGCTCGGCGGAGCTGCAGCGCCGCGAGAGCGAGCTGTCTTCCAGCCAGGCGGAGCTGCGCGCCGCCGCCGACCAGCTCAAGGTGCTCGGCATGTCGGCGGGCGCCATCAAGCGGCTGGCCGCCACCCGCGCCATCAATTCCACCGCACCGGTCACCGCCACCCTGAGCGGCACCGTCATCGCGCGCAACGTGACGGTGGGGCAGGTGGTGCAGCCCGCCGACGAGCTCTTCACCGTGGCGGACCTGTCGCACGTGTGGGTGGTGGCGGAGGTGCCGGAGCAGCAGGCCGGCCTGGTGCAGGAGGGCGGCGCGGTGGCCGTGGAGATCCCTGCCCTGCAGAACCGCCGCTTCACCGGTAAGCTCATCTACGTGGGCGACACGGTGAACCCGGAGACACGCACGGTGACGGTACGCACCGATCTCGTCAACCCGGATCGCGCCATCAAGCCTGACATGCTGGCCTCCATGCTGATCGAGGGCCTGCCGATGGCGCGCCCGGCCATCCCCGCCGCGGCGGTGGTGCGCGAGAACAACGCCGACCACGTCTTCGTGCAGACCGGTCCGACCCAGTTTCGCCTGCAGCCCGTGACCCTGGGCGAGGCGAGCAACGGCATGCGGCCGGTGCTGGGCGGACTGCGCGAAGGCGAGAAAATCGTCACCAACGGCGCTTTCCATCTGAACAACGAGCGCAAGCGCAAGGAACTGGAGTAGCGCCATGATCGAATCCATCATTCGCGGCGCGCTCAAGCAGCGCGTGATTGTGGCCGTCATCGCCCTGGTGCTGCTGGCCTTCGGCGCGATGGCGGTGCAGAAGCTCTCGGTGGACGCCTTCCCGGACGTCACCAACGTGCAGGTGCAGGTGGCCACCGAAGCGCCGGGCCGCTCGCCCGAGGAGGTCGAGCGCTTCGTCACCGTGCCCATCGAGATCATCATGACCGGCCTGCCCGGCCTGACCGAGATGCGCTCGCTGAACAAGAACGGGCTGTCCATCATCACCCTGGTCTTCACTGACGACACCGACGTCTATTTCGCCCGCCAGCTCGTGATGGAGCGGCTCATCGAGGTGGCCAGCCGCCTGCCGCAGGGGGTAGCCCCGGTGCTGGGGCCGGTGTCCACGGGCCTGGGCGAGGTCTATCAATACACCCTGGAGCGCCCCGACGACGGCAAGCGCGCGCTCAGCGTGGAGGAGCTGACCGAGCGGCGCATCGTCCAGGACTGGGTGGTGCGGCCGCTGCTGCGCAGCATCCCGGGCGTGGCGGAGATCAATTCCCAAGGCGGCTACGTCAAGCAGTATCAGGTGCTGGCCAACCCCGACCGCCTGCACCATTACCAGCTCAGCCTGCAGGATCTCTATGCCGCATTGGCGCGCAACAACGCCAACGCCGGCGGCGGCGTGCTGCCCCATTACGCCGAGCAGTACCTGATCCGCGGCGTCGGCCTGATCCGCAGCCTGGAGGACATCGGCAATATTGTGCTCAAGGAGGTGGGCGGCACGCCCGTCTACGTGCGCGACGTGGCCGAGGTCACCCTCGGCCACGAGGTGCGCCAAGGCGCCATCATCAAGAACGGCGACACCGAGGCGGTCTCCGGCATCGTGCTGATGATGCGCGGCGGCAATGCCAAGGAGATCGTCACCCGGGTCAAGGAGCGGGTGGCCGAGATCAACGCCAAGGGCATGCTGCCCGGCGGCCTCAAGATCGTGCCCTACTACGATCGCACCGATCTCGTCAACGCCGCCCTCAGCACGGTCACCAAGACCCTGATCGAGGGCATCATCCTGGTCATCATCGTGCTCTTCATCTTCCTGGGCGACATCCGCTCCAGCCTGATCGTGGTGGGCACCCTGATCCTGACGCCGCTCGTGACCTTCATGGTGATGAACCACTACGGCATCTCCGCCAACCTCATGTCCCTCGGGGGACTGGCCATCGCCATCGGCCTGATGGTGGACGGCTCGGTGGTGGTGGTGGAAAACGCCTTCGCGCGGCTGGGCGAGCGCAAGGACAGCGGCGAGAGCCGGGCGCACATCATCCTGGAGGCGGCGGCGGAGGTGGGCAAGCCGGTGATCTTCGGCGTCGGCATCATCATCCTCGTGTTCCTGCCCCTGCTGACCCTGGAGGGGATGGAAGGCAAGATGTTCGCGCCGCTGGCGCTGACTATCGCCATCGCACTGCTGATCTCGCTGGCCTTGTCCCTGACCCTGTCGCCGGTGCTCTGCTCCTATCTGCTGAAGGGCGGCGCCGAGCACGACACGCGCGTCATCGCCTTCGTCAAGCGGCCCTATCTCAAGCTGCTCGACTGGGCGTTGCGGCGCGACAAGACCGTGGTAGCCGGGGCGGTGGTGCTTTTGTTCGTCAGCGTCAGCCTCTTCCCCTTCCTGGGCAAGTCCTTCATTCCCACCATGAACGAGGGGGCGCTCACCCCGCAGATCAACCGGGTGGCTAGCATCTCGCTGGATGAGGCGATCCGCATGGAGATGGACGCCATGCGCATGATCATGGAGGTGCCGGGCGTGAAGATGGCGGTGTCCAAGCTCGGCCGCGGCGAGAGCCCGGCGGACCCGGCCGGGCCCAACGAGTCCGACCCCATCGTGACCCTGAAGCCCAAGGACGAGTGGCCGGAGGGCTGGACCCAGGAGAAGCTGGAGCAGGCCATCCGCGAGCGCCTGGACACCCTGCCCGGCGTGCAGATCGTCATGAGCCAGCCCATCTCCGAGCGCGTGGACGAGATGGTCTCGGGCGTGAAGTCGCAGGTGGCCATCAAGCTCTTCGGCGACGACCTGCACACCATGAAGGTCAAGGCCGACGAGATGGCGCGCATCCTCAAGGACATCCCCGGGGCCAAGGACCTGCGGGTGGAGCGCATCACCGGGCAGCAGTACCTGACCATCGACATCGACCGCCAAGCCATCGCCCGCTATGGCATCAACGCCGCCGACGTCAACGACGTGATCGAAAGTGCCATCGGCGGCCGCCCGGCCACCGAGATCTACGAGGGCGAGCGCCGCTTCGCCGCCGTGGTGCGCCTGCCGGAGCCCTACCGCAACAGCCCGCAGGCCATCGGCAACATCCTGCTCACCTCGCCCAACGGCGCCCTGGTGCCGCTGCAGGATCTGGCGCACATCTCCCTGGTGGACGGCCCGGCCCAGATCAGCCGCGAGCAGGGCAAGCGCCGCATCGTCGTCGGCGTCAACGTCGAGGGGCGCGACCTCGGCGGCTTCGTGGCCGAGGCGCAGCAGCGGATCGGCCAGTCGGTGAAGCTGCCGGAGGGCTATTATCTGGAGTGGGGCGGCCAGTTCGAGAACATGGAGCGGGCCATGCAGCGGCTGATGATCATCATCCCGATCACCATCGCGGCGATCTTCTTCCTGCTCTTCGTGCTCTTCAACTCGGCGCGCTACGCCGCGCTCATCATCCTGGTGCTGCCCTTCGCCTCCATCGGCGGCCTGATCGCCCTTTTCGTCACGGGCGAGTACCTGTCGGTGCCGGCGTCGGTGGGCTTCATCGCCCTCTGGGGCATCGCGGTGCTCAACGGCGTGGTGCTGGTGTCCTACATCCGCAGCCTGCGCGACGAGGGCCTGAGCCAGGCGGAGGCCATCGTCCAAGGCTGCAAGCAGCGCTTCCGGCCGGTGCTGATGACCGCCACCGTGGCCATGCTGGGCCTGATTCCCATGCTCTTCGCCACGGGACCGGGCTCCGAAGTGCAGCGCCCGCTCGCCATCGTGGTGATCGGCGGCCTGATCAGCTCCACCTTGCTGACCCTGGTGGTGGTGCCTACGCTGTATAAGTGGTTCGAGGAGAAACGGATCGAAGCTTAAAGACCCCGGTGCGCGATGCGCAACGAGCTTGGACCGCTCGCGCCCGCAAGGAGACAGTCATGAAAGAGATCAAAGCGATCGTGCAGCCCTTCAAGCTGACCAAGATCCGCAACGCCTTCCGGCATCTGAAGGGGTTTCCGGGCATGAGCGTCAGCAAGGTGGAGGGTTGCGGCGCCTGCCGGGAGGAGGCGGCGCAGGCGCGCGACGGCGTCAAGGAGGAGCTGACCGATTTTTCGCCCAAGGTGCGCATCGAGATCGTGGCGCCCGACCACATGGTCGAGGGCATCGTACAGGTCTTGACGGAAGTGGCCTACACCGGCCAGGAGGGCGACGGCATCGTCTGGGTGACGCCCGCCGAGCGCGTCATGCGCATCGGCGAGCGCATCTGCCTGGTGGACGATCAGAACCCGTAGGCCGGCCCGGGGATCAGCGCCGCCAGTGCGCGCGGAAGAGGGCGCTCTCCTCGTCGTAGTGGAAATCCAAGTCCCCGCGGTAGGCGCGGTGCAGCGCCTCGCCGATGCGGCGCGGCAGGTGGATGTCGGTGGTGTTGATGACGATGCCGTCCGATCCTGCCTCGATGTTCATGATGCGGTGCAGGGGGTGCTCCGCCTTCTCCTGCGCCTCCTCGTGGCGGGCCAGGTGCAGGATTTCCTCCTGGTGCTGCCGCACGAAGTCGCCGCTCAGCGCCAGGATGCCGGCGGGGTACTGGTCATTGATCCGGTGGCAGGCTTGGCACAGTTCCTCGTGGGCCTCGGGCGGGCGGGCCGCCCAGGTCCAGCGACCCTCGTGATAGACGGCGCCGCACTGCGGGCAGACGGTGGGTTCCGGCAGTTTGCTGCGCGTCTTGTAGGGATCGTGGACACGCTCGTGGATGGCCCGGTCGCGGCGTGGTTCGTGGAAAAAACGGTCCTTTTCGCTCATGGCGGTCTCCTTGGCGTGCGTGCGTTACGGGCTCCGATGCGTGGCGGCCCCGTGCCTCAGGCGGGCGACGTCCGGGCTTTGGGCTGCCGCTCCGCAAGTTCCTGCGGCGAGGCCGGGCCCAGGCTGGCCTCGATCTCTTCGCGCTGCAGCGTCTCCCGCTCCTCCAGGGCGGCGATCAGGCGGTTCAACGCCGGGCGGTGGATCTGCAGGACCTCCGCCGCGCGCGCTTCGGCTTCCAGCAGCAGGGCCCTGACCGCCTGATCCACCACCTGGGCCGAGCTCTCGCTGTAGCGGCGCGGCTGGGCGATCTCGCGGCCCAGGAAGGGGTGCTCCTCGCTCTCGCGCAGGTCGACCGGGCCGATCTGCTCGGACATGCCCCAGCGCGCCACCATGGCGCGCGCCAGTGAAGTCGCCTGGCGGATGTCGTCGTCGGCGCCGGAGCTCACCGTGCCCAGCAGCGCTTTTTCCGCCGTGCGCCCGCCCAGCATGACGGCGAGGCGGTCGCGCAGGTAGTCCTCCGGCAGGGTGTAGCGCTCCTGCTCGGGCAGTTGCTGGGTGCCGCCCAGGGCGCGGCCGCGCGGGATGATGCTGACTTTGTAGAGGGGGTCGGCCTTGGGCAGGAAGTAGGCGACCGCCGTGTGGCCCGCCTCGTGCACCGCCAGGCGGTGCCGCTCCTCCGGCTGAATGGCGAGAGCGCGGACGCTGCCCAGCAGCAGCTTGTCCCGCGCTTCGTCGAAGTGACGCATGCTCACCTGCGCGCTTTGCTCGCGCGCCGCGAGCATGGCCGCCTCGTTGATCAGGTTCTTGAGGTCGGCGCCGGAAAAGCCGGGGGTGCCGGCGGCCAGCTTGCCGAGATCCACATCGGGGCCCAGCGGCACCTTGCGGGCGTGCACCCGCAGGATGGCTTCGCGGTCCTGGCGATCCGGCAGGTCCAGGGTGACGTGGCGGTCGAAGCGGCCGGGGCGCAGCAGGGCGGGGTCGAGCACGTCGGGGCGGTTGGTGGCGGCCAGCACGATCACCGCCTCGTGGCCGGCGAAGCCGTCCATCTCCGCCAGGATCTGGTTGAGGGTCTGCTCGCGCTCGTCGTGGCCGCCGCCCAGCCCGGTGCCGCGGGTGCGGCCGATGCTGTCCAGCTCGTCGATGAAAATGATGCTCGGCGCATGGACCTTGGCTTCCTCGAAGAGGTGCCGCACCCGCGAGGCGCCCACGCCGACGAAGACCTCGATGAACTCCGAAGCCGAGATGGAATAGAAGGGCACCCCCGCCTCGCCGGCCAGGGCGCGCGCCAGCAGGGTCTTGCCCGTGCCCGGCGGGCCCATGAGCAGCACGCCGTGCGGCACCTCGGCGCCGAGCCGGGTGTAGCGCGCCGGGTCGCGCAGGTAATCCACCAGCTCGGACACCTCGCGCTTGGCGTTCTCCTGGCCGGCCACGTCGGCGAAGGTCACGTCCGGCACCTTGGCTTCCCGGGCGGAGGTCTGCAGGAACTGGCGCAGCTCGCCCGGACCGCCCAGGCCGCCGCTGACGTTGCGGTAGGTGCGGCGCAGCATCCAGAAATACACGCCCAGGATGAGGATCCACGGCAGGGTAGCCAGGAGCATCGCCGTCCAGCCGCCCTCCCGGGCCGCTTCCACCCGGACCTGCACGCGCTGCTGCTGCAATATGGGCAGCAGGCTGTCGTCGCCGAAGGCCGGCACGCGGGTGTGGAAGCGGCTGGCCGCTTGCTTGGCGGGCCCGATGGGGGCAGCCTGGCGCAGCTCGCCTTCCACGGCATCGCCGCGCAGGGTCACCGCGGCGACCTGGCCCTGCGCCGCCAGGATCTTGAACTGGCTGTAAGGGATCTCATAGGCGGCCTCCGTGGCCGGCTCGCGCTGGCCGATCAGATAGGCGCCCGCCAGCCCCAGCAGGAAGAGAAAGAGCCAGAGGGCCGCGGCCTGGCGCAGGTCGGTTTTGGGCGGCTCGGGCTTTTGAGTATCCGCCATGTCGTCGTCACCCCTTCACGCAGACCTTGGGTCGCAGGAAGGCGACCCGCCGCGCCAGGCCGGCCCGCTCCGTGGCTTCCGCCACCAAATCCACGTCCTTGTAGGCGCCCGGCGCTTCCTCGGCGGCGCCGCGCAGGGAGGCGGTGCGGATCAGGATGCCGCGGCCGGCCAGCTCGTCGATGAGCTCACGCCCGCGCCACTGCTTCAGCGCCTGGTGCCGGCTCATAGCCCGCCCGGCGCCGTGGCTGGCCGAGGAGAAGGCCTCCTGCTCGCTCTCGGCGGTGCCCGCCAGCACGTAGGAGCCGGTGCCCATGCTGCCGCCGATGATCACCGGCTGGCCCACGGCGCGGTAGCGCTCCGGCAGGCTCGGGTGGCCGGGGCCGAAGGCGCGGGTGGCGCCCTTGCGGTGCACGTACAGCAGCGCGTCCCGGCCGTCCACCCGGTGCCGCTCCGGCTTGCAGGTGTTGTGGGACACGTCGAAGAGGGTCTCCAGCCGGCTGCCCGGCAGCACGCGCGCGAAGACCTCGCGGGTGAGATGGGCAAGGATCTGGCGGTTGGCCAGCGCCACGTTGATGCCGGCGTTCATGGCGCCCAGGTACTGCTGGCCCTCCGGCGACCGGATCGGCGCGCAGGCCAGCTCCCGGTCCGGCAGCGCGATGCCCAGGCGGCTGGCCGCCTTGGCCAGCGTCACCAGATACTCGGTGCCGATCTGGTGGCCGAGGCCGCGCGAGCCGCAGTGGATGGACACCAGGATCTGGCCTTCCCGCAGGCCGAAGGCCGCGGCGGTTTCGGCATCGTGGATGCGGTCCACCACCTGCACCTCCAGGTAATGGTTGCCGGAGCCGAGCGTGCCCATTTCCCCGCGCTGGCGTTTCTTGGCCAGTTCCGAGACGTTGGCCGGCACGGCGCCGGCCATGCGGCCGTTCTCCTCCACATAGTCGAGGTCCTCCGGCACGCCATAGCCGTGGCGCAGTGCCCAGTGGGCGCCGTCGGCCAGCACCTCGTCGATCTGCGCCGGCGCGAGCTTCAGCCGGCCCTCTTCGCCCACTCCCGCCGGGATGGCGTGGAACAGGGCGTTGGCCAGCAGCTCCAGATGCGGCGCGATGTCGGTCAGGCTCAGATCGCTGCGCAGGCAGCGCACCCCGCAGGAGATGTCGAAGCCCACGCCGCCGGCGGAGACGATGCCGCCCGCCGCCGGGTCGAAGGCCGCTACTCCGCCGATGGGAAAGCCGTAGCCCCAGTGGGCGTCGGGCATGGTCATGGACGCCTTGACGAGGCCCGGCAGCTTGGCCACGTTGACCGCCTGCTCCAGCACCTTATCGTCCATGCTGGCCAGCAGCGGCGCGCTGCCGTAGAGCAGCACCGGCGCCCGCGTCTCGCCCGGCGCCAGGGGCACGGTCCAGCGATACTCGTCCAGTTGCTGCACACGCCCGAGATCCATGTCGCGCTCCTTGCGGATTGCCGTTACACGTCCACCACGCAGCGTGCCTCCCAGAGGCCGTCCCGCTCGCGCACCGAGAGCATGGTCAGGGTGGCTCCCTTCACTTCGGTGCCGCGTTCCAGGTCGGTGCGCCACGGTTCGCCCCAGGCCTCGCCATGCCAGCAGGCGCCGTCGCGCCGCAGCCGGAAGCGGCCGAACACCAGGCCCTGCCCGCGCGCTTCGGCCAGGAGACCGTTGAGCCAGGTGACCAGCGCCAGCTCCACGTCGTTTTCCTCGAAGTCCAGGTGCACCGACTGGTTCGCCCGGATGGTCGCCGGTTCGGTCATGATGGCGAACATGGCGTAAGCGGCGGCTTCGAAGGCGGCCTCGACGCTCGTCCCGCGCCCGATGATGCCGATATCGGCCTCGTGCTCGAAATAGGCGGGCGGCTGGGCGTTCATGGCGCCATGTCCGGGAGCGCGCGCGCCTCGGCGCGAGCCGTGGCCAGGGCCTGCACGACCTCGTTGTCCTCCAGATCGGGAAAGCGGGCGTAGAAGCTCGCCACGGCGAAGGAATAGCCGTAGTCAGTGTGTAGACAATAAACCGGCGCCTCTTGCTGCACCCGCGCCCGCGCCTCCGCATGACAGACCGGTGCCGCGACCTGGACCGACGCCGCATGCAGGGCGTGGCACTCGCGGATGGCGGCGAGCATGGTGTAGCCGGTGGCCAAGCCATCGTCCACCAGCCATGCGCTCCTGCCGGCGAGGTTCGCCGGTTGGTGATCGTAGACCGCCAGCCGGCGGCGGATCTCCTCCAGCACCGCAGTCCGGACCGCGGCCGCCGCCGCTTCGGAGATGCCCGCCCAGGCCATGACGGCCGTATTGAGCGCAACCACCCCCGACGGCCCGACGGCGCCGAAGCCCATTTCCGGGTTGTCGGGGATGGGCAGCTTGCGTACCGCCATCAGGCCCACGGGGCGCTGGCAATGACGCGACAGCTCGTCGGCAATGGGCACTCCGCCGCGCGGAATGCCCAGAAACACCGCCTCTGCCGTCACCTGGGGGGCGATCAGGCTGCCGAGCTGACGACCGGCGTCGCGCCGGTCCTGGAACAGGATGGGCATGGAGTGCTCCGCGCAGTGTTCCTGCAGTAATTACAGTATAAGACCTGCGGCGGCGTCGGCAGTGCCAAGGAGCGCGGCGGCTGCCATCCCGACTCACCCCAATAGTACCGCGACCTCCGCCGCCTCCCGCCGTGCCCGCGCCAACACCGCCTGCCAATCCCCTTCCCGCGCCAGCACCACCGCCAGCACTCCCTCCCGGCCCGCCGGCAGGAAGAGGCTGCGCCCCTGGCAGCAGCCGATCAGGGCGTATTCGGCCTCGCACTGGCCGAACTCGGCGCCGAGGCGGCCGGCGAAGCTCAGGATGGTGGCGGCGACCACGCCCAGCAACTGGCGGTCCACCGGCGCCGGCAGGGTGGACAGCAGGCAGATGCCGTCGCTGGAGACCAGCGCGCTGCCCCGGATCGTGGCGTCGTCGCTCTCCAGGCTGCGCAGGAGCTGTTCCATGCTTTGCATCTTGTCCATCCGCTTTCCTCCTTGTCAGGGCACCGCGTAATCGGCCGCGCTCAGCAGGTCGGTGCCGCATTCGAGCTGTTCGATCCAGTCGACAAAGCGCGCCACCATGGCCGGCCCGCGAAAGGAAGCACCGTGCTGCGGCACGATCCAGTCGATGTCCAGTTGCCGGGCCATCTGCGCCCACAGGCGGCAGACCTTGTTGTTGGTCATGTAGCGGCGATGGAAGGCGGCCATGTGCGGCAGGTGGGCGTCGAAGTCGGCGACCGGCTGGCCGGAAGCGGCGCCGTCCACCAGCGATGCGCCCAGATCGCCGGAAAAGAGGATGCGGCTCACCGGATCGTAGACCTGGAAGTTGCCCACCGCGTGCAGAAAGTGCGCCGGCACCAGCTTGAGCGCCAGGCCGCCCAGTTCCAGTTCCATGCCCCGCGGCGGGATGCCGATGAGCCGGCCCTCGGTCAGCCCTTTGGAGCAAAAATGGGGAATGAAGCGGGCCCATTCCTCGGCGATGACGATCCGGGCGTCGGTGATCAGCAGCCAGCCGTTGGCGGAGGCGACGATGTCCGGATCCTCGTGGGAGGCGAAGACGTAGCGAGTGCGGGCGGGCAGGAAATAGCCGGCCATCTCCGCCAGCAGGTCCTTGTAGACCAGGTTGCCGCCCGGGTCGAGCAGCATGCCCTCGCCGTTGTGGACGATGAGAAACTGGTTGGACTGGATGCCGTCGCCCTGCACCAGGTCCGTGAAGGCGATGCACTTGTGATTGCCGTCGTTGTAGAGTTCGAGTGCCATGCTTCCTCCCGTGGCTGCACAAAAAGCATATTAGTATCTTTTTATTTTCTTGCAATGCGGCCGCGCGGGGTCGTGCGTTGCCGTAGCCGGCACCTGCCCGTAAAATGTACCGTTTTTCAGGCGCTGGCCCGCCGCAGGCGAGCGCCTGGCGGCTGCGCGGCACGGAGCGGGATTTATGGACGGCAAGATAGTGGTGGGCGTGGTCATGGGCAGCAACAGCGACTGGGAAGTCATGCAGCATGCCGCCCGGCAGCTGGAGGACTTCGGCGTGCCCTACGAGGCCCGGGTGGTCTCGGCGCACCGGACGCCGGACCTGCTCTTCGAATATGCCGAACAGGCAGAGGCGCGCGGCCTGGCCTGCATCATCGCCGGCGCCGGCGGCGCGGCGCACCTGCCCGGCATGCTGGCGGCCAAGACCGGCGTGCCCGTGCTCGGCGTGCCGGTGCCCTCCAAATATCTCAAGGGCATGGACTCGCTGCTGTCGATCGTGCAGATGCCCAAGGGTATCCCGGTGGCGACTTTCGCCATCGGCGAGGCGGGCGCGGCCAATGCCGGCCTCTTCGCCGTGGCCATGCTCGCCCGCCAGGACGGCCAGCTCGCCGAGCGCCTGCGCCGTTTCCGCGCCCGCCAGGAGGCGGCGGTCAAGTCCATGACCCTGCCGGAACAACCGTGATCCTGCCCGACGCCACCCTCGGTGTGCTCGGCGGCGGCCAGCTCGGGCGCATGTTCACCATCGCCGCGCGCACCATGGGCTACCGCGTCGTCGTGCTCGATCCCGATCCGCAGAGTCCCGCCGGCGGGGTGGCCGACGAGCATCTGCGCGCCGCCTACACGGACCGGCAGGCGCTCGAGCACTTGGCCCGCACCTGCGCGGCGGTCACCACCGAGTTCGAAAACGTGCCCGCCGCCAGTCTGGAGTTCCTGGCGGCACGCTGCACCGTCTGGCCTCCAGCCAAGGCCGTTGCCATTACCCAGGACCGCATCCGCGAAAAGACCTTTCTGCGCGAGCAGGGCTTTCCGACGGCACCCTTCGCGGTGATCCGGCGGCGCGAGGACATCCCCGCCGCTTGTGCCGCCATCGGCGCGCCGGCCCTGCTCAAGGTCAGCCGCTTCGGCTACGACGGCAAGGGGCAGGCGCGGGTGGACAGCGTGGACGACGCGCTGGCCGCCTTCGACGGCATGGACGGCGAGCCGTGCGTCCTGGAGGGCCTCCTGCCCCTGCAGACGGAGGTGTCGGTGGTGCTCGGACGCGGCGCCGACGGCGAGACGGCGCCCTATCCGGTAGCCGAGAACCGTCACCGCAATGGCATCCTCGACCTGAGCATCGTGCCGGCCCGGGTATCGGCGGCGGTCGCCCGCCAGGCGCTGGACCTGGCCGGCGCGGTGGCGGCGAAGCTGGACTATTGCGGGGTGATGGCGGTGGAGTTCTTCGTGCTGGCCGACGACACGCTGCTGGTCAACGAAATCGCGCCCCGGCCCCATAATAGCGGCCATTATACCCTGGACGCCTGCCTGACCGACCAGTTCGAGCAGCAGGTGCGAACCCTCTGCGGCCTGCCCTTGGGCGACGCCCGGCTGCTGGCGCCGGTGGTCATGGTCAACCTGCTCGGCGACGTCTGGTGCGAGCGGACGCCGCACTGGGAGCGCCTCTTCCGCCATCCCCAGGCCAAGCTGCACCTCTACGGCAAGCGCGAGGCCCGCCCCGGCCGCAAGATGGGCCACGTCAACTGCGTTGCCGATTCGGTGGAAACGGCGCTGGTTCTGGCGGAAACCGTCAAGCGGGAGTTGGCGTGCGAGGGTGGGGGGTGATGCGGGGGGGGCCGGGGGTGCGGATAGGGGTGTTGTAGGGCAGGAGCGGGCAGGCCCGCGATCCGGTATTCCGCCTTCCCGAGTTGCACATCGGCATCCGTCAGCGCGGTAGGTTGGGCTGTTTGTGGGTTGGGTTGCAGGAGCGGGCTGGCTCGCGATAAAGGTCGCGACCGGCCGCCCTGGGATCGCGGCCAGCCCGCTCCCACCCTCCCGTGAGCCAGCGCGGCCAGGATCGTAGATCGTAGGTTGGACTGAGCTGGCGAAGCCCAACAGGGTTTAGGATTGGAACGGGCTGCGCCCGCGCTGGGGGATGACGGCGGTTGCCCGGCGGCAAAAGGACCCCCCATTCTCCCCCCTGCGGGTCCCTGCGTCCCCCCGGCCACGGGCCGCTGGCGCAACTCGCCGGTTGCGCTGGCTCAGACAGGCGCTCGCTCGTTGCTGCCGCCATTGACGGTAGGAGCGAGCTGGCTCGCGATCCACTGTGCCAATCGGGAAGCCATCGCGAGCCAGCTCGCTCCTACATCTCCCGTCGGCCCTGCGCGGCTCGGCGGAACAATGGGGGTGGGAATCCTAAAATCCAACTCCGAATCATGTATGGTGTGGCGCCGCATGGCCCCCCTCGGGGAGGGAGCAGGGCGAGGGCGTCTTGGGTCGGAATTCGGGTGGCTTGGTTTCCGGCGTCCCGGCATCCGCCAGCCGCACTGGCCGATGCTTTGGTCGCTCCGCCCGGCGATCCTATTGCTCCAGCACCTGCGGTGCCTCGGCCACCACGAAGTCCTTGAAGGCCTGCGCCACGGCCGACAGGCGCTTGCCTTCACGATGCACCAGATACCAATGGCGCTGGATCGGCAAGGATTGCACGTCGAGGATCACCAGCCGCTTCGCCTCCAATTCCAGGTTGATGGTGTGCGTCGACACGATGCCGAGGCCGAGGCCGGCCTGCACGGCCTGCTTCACGGCCTCGTGGCTGCTCATTTCCATGTCGGCGGACAGGCGCAGTCCCTGCTTGGCGAAGAATCGCTCGGTGGCGCTGCGGGTGCCGGAGCCCTGCTCGCGCACGATGAAAGGCTCTTCGATCAGGGTGGCCAGGGGAATGCTGCGGGTGCCGGCCAGCGGGTGGTCGGGCGGGGCGATGACCACCAGCGGGTTTTGCAGGAAAGGCTCCGCCACCGCGTCCAAGCCCTCGGGCGGCTGGCCCATGATGGCCATGTCGACCTCGTTGTGCTCCAGTTGCCGCAGCAAAGCCTCCCGGTTGGTCACGTCCATGCTCACCGCCACGTTCTGAAAGCGCTGCGCAAAAGTGCGCAGCAGGCGCGGCGCGAAGTATTGGGCGGTGGTGGCCACCGAGATCTTCAGGCGGCCGCGCTGGATGCCCTTGAGCTCGTCCAGCACTTGCCGCGCCTCGCTCAATTGCTGGGCGATGCTGCGGCTGTAGTGATAAAACTCCTTGCCCGCCTCGGTCAGGTAGATCTTCTTGCCCAGCTGCTCGAAGAGGGGCAGGCCGACCGTTTCTTCCAGCTGCTTGATCTGCATGGAGACCGCGGGCTGGGTGAGGTGCAGCTCGGCGGCGGCACGCGTGTAGCTCAGGTGTCGCGCCACCGCCTCGAACACCTTGAGTTGACGGAAAGTTAGGTTCATGATGTGTCCCGCTCCTACGAAAGTCCTACTTTGCAGGAGTATAACATAGTCCTTATTGTAACAATCATTATTATTGATTGGTGCTTATGGATTTGCAGGGATATAGTTGCCACAAGCCCACCAGACGGTAAGCAGCACAGCCCCGTGCTGAGGTCTGAATGGCAGGCTACCCTGGTGTAAATCTGTATTTTTATGTAATGGAGGCCATCAATGGCAGTTAAGACATACAATGCTGGCGTAAAAGAATACCGCCAGACCTACTGGATGCCCGATTACACGCCGCTGGATACCGACCTGTTGGCGTGCTTCAAAATCACCCCGCAGCCGGGCGTGGACCGTGAGGAAGCTGCTGCCGCCGTGGCCGCCGAGTCTTCCACCGGCACCTGGACCACGGTGTGGACCGATCTCTTGACCGACCTGGACTACTACAAGGGTCGCGCCTACGCCATCGAGGACGTGCCCGGCGACGACACCGCCTTCTACGCCTTCATCGCCTACCCCATCGACCTGTTCGAAGAAGGGTCCGTGGTGAACGTGTTCACCTCGCTGGTGGGCAATGTGTTCGGCTTCAAGGCCGTGCGCGCCCTGCGTCTGGAAGACGTGCGCTTCCCGATCGCCTACGTTAAGACCTGCGGTGGTCCGCCCCACGGCATCCAGGTCGAGCGCGACAAGATGAACAAGTACGGCCGTCCGCTGCTGGGCTGCACCATCAAGCCCAAGCTGGGCCTGTCCGCCAAGAATTACGGCCGCGCCGTGTACGAGTGTCTGCGTGGCGGTCTGGACTTCACCAAGGACGACGAGAATGTCAACTCCCAGCCCTTCATGCGCTGGCGTGACCGCTTCCTGTTCGTCGCCGACGCCATTAACAATGCCGAAGCGCAGACCGGCGAGCGCAAGGGCCATTATCTGAACGTGACCGCGCCGACTCCGGAAGAGATGTACAAGCGCGCCGAGTTCGCCAAGGAACTGGGCATGCCCATCATCATGCACGACTTCCTGACCGGCGGCTTCTGCGCCAACACGGGTCTGGCCAACTGGTGCCGCGACAACGGCGTGCTGCTGCACATCCACCGCGCCATGCACGCGGTGATCGACCGCAACCCGCACCATGGCATCCACTTCCGTGTGCTGACCAAGGCCCTGCGTCTGTCCGGCGGCGACCACCTGCACTCCGGCACCGTGGTGGGCAAGCTCGAGGGCGACCGCGAGGCCACCCTGGGCTGGATCGACCTCATGCGCGAATCCTACATTCCCGAAGACCGCAGCCGCGGCATCTTCTTCGATCAGGATTGGGGCTCCATGCCCGGCGTGATGCCCGTGGCTTCCGGCGGTATCCATGTGTGGCACATGCCGGCGCTGGTGAGCATCTTCGGCGATGACTCCGTGCTGCAGTTCGGTGGCGGCACCCTGGGTCACCCCTGGGGCAACGCGGCCGGTGCCGCGGCCAACCGCGTCGCGCTGGAAGCCTGCGTCGAGGCCCGCAACGAAGGCCGTCAGGTCGAGCGCGAAGGCAAGGAGATTTTGACCGAGGCTGCCAAGCACAGCCCCGAGCTCAAGGTCGCCATGGAAACCTGGAAAGAGATCAAGTTCGAGTTCGACACCGTCGACAAGCTCGACGTGCAGAATCGCTGATCTGTTTCGCAACGCAAAAGGAATCGAATCATGGCTGATGTCCAAGATTATAAGCAGCAAACCCAATACGAGACGTTCTCCTATCTGCCCATGCTGTCCTCCGACGAGGTGCGCAAGCAGATCCAGTTCATCGTCAGTCAGGGCTGGAACCCGGCGGTCGAGCACGTGGAGCCGGAGCGTTCCTTCAACCACTACTGGTACATGTGGAAGCTCCCCATGTTCGGCGAGCAGAACGTGGACCGCATCCTGGCCGAACTCGAGGCGTGCCGTCGGGAATATCCCAACCACCTCATTCGCCTGATCGGCTACGACAACTACTCCCAGAGTCAGGGATTGGCCTTCGTGGTGTATCGCGGGGGCAGGTAAGCAGGTAGTGAAAATCGCCGGGCCTTCGGGCCCGGCATTCTGGATGCAAGCATGAGGACAAACCATGCCTGAACTGACTGCATTGAGCGGCCGAGAGCTGGCCCGGGCCCGGCGGGCCATGCTGGCGCAAGGCGGCAAGAACGGAGCGGCGCAGGCCAGCGCCCGGCCGGTTCGGTCGGCAGCGCCCAGGCCGGTCGAAAGTTCCGCGCCGTCCACGCCGGCTGCACAAAGAGACCGGGGACCGGTACAAAGTGTACAGACTGGAGGATTGAACGGCCGGGAGTTTTCCCGGGCCCGGCGGGCCATGCTGGCCCAACAGGGCAAGAAGGGTGCGCCTCAGGGCAATGCCCGTTCGGCTCGGCCGGCGGCGCCCAGGCCGGTCGAGAGCTTTGCGCCGCCTGCTCAGGCGGAGGCGAGGCCGTCCGAGAATGCTTCTCCGGCAATCGAAAATTCAGCCGCCGAGACGACCCTGGATTCCCTTTGCGAGATCGTTGAGCAGAATCCAGCCGCGCTCGGTGAGAACGCCAATGACGTGCGCAGGCTCTGTCGTGACCGCCGCCGTGCCTTGGCTACCCAAGGCAAGAGTGCGCTGCCAGCCAAAGCCGGCATGCAGGCGCGGCAATCCAACGGACGGGCGCCTGCCAATGGCGGCATCAACAATATTGGCAACGGCCGCCTGGTTGCCCGTGAGCGGCGCGCCGAAATGAGCCGGATCGGCCGCGGCGACGCGCCTCCGGCCCGCCCCGTGCGGGCCCGGCCGCAGCCCGGCGCCGCGCCGGCCAAGGTCGAGGTGGGTACGACCCTGTCCGGCCTCGCCGTGACGGGTACCCAGGTGGAACGCAAGCCGCAGATCACGGGCGGCGAGTCCGGTACCTGCCGGGTGGTCACGGGCACCGAATACATCGGCGCGGAACAGTTCGACACGTTCTGCGGCGTGCGTCCGGCTCCGGGCAAGGGACAGGTGGAAGTGACCTCCACCAGCAAGGGCAACCGCGTGACCGCCAATGCGGCCGTGGGCCGCTCCAGCCGGGTCACTGGTGATGAAATGGGCGGCTGCCGCGGTGTGACCGGCACGGAATATCTGGGCAGCGAGCACTTTGCCCAGTTCTGCGAGAGCAAGGGATTGCTCAATCGTCCGGAGAAAGTGGTGGTGGGTGTCACCGAGCGCAAGGGTTTGGCCGTCACCGGCAGCGACGAAGCGCGTCAGAGCCGCGTCACCGGTTTCGAGCCGGGGGCCAAGCGGACCATCACCGGCTCCCAGTACGCTGATGCCGGCGTTGCCCGCCTGACCATCAACGGACCGAGCAAGGTCGCCCTGACCCACACCCTCGCCGGTCGCCCCGTGACCGGCACGGAGGTGGGCGCGTCGGCCAAGGTGACGGGCGAGGAGGCGGGTTTGTGCCGCAGCATCACCGGCACGGAATATCTCTCCAATGAGCTGTTCCAATCGGTCTGCAACACCCGGGCCGAGCCCGCGCCCGCGAAGATCGGCTTGGACAAGAGTGCCGGCGGCCAACGCATCACGGGCAATCTGGTCGATGCGACGGACAAGGTGACCGGTGCCGAGCACGGCACCCACCAGCGCGTGACCGGGTCCCAGTACGGTTCTCCGCTGTTGAGCCGCAACGGGCCGGAGAAGGTGGCCCAGACGCGGCCCCTGGCCGGCGGCACGATGACGGGCAACATGGTGGGCCACAGCCCAAAATTGACCGGTGACGAGCAAGGTGGGTGCCAACTCGTCACCGGCACCGAGTACTACGGTCGTGAGCATTACGACACGTACTGCTCTTCAGGCACCCCGGCGCCGGCTCCCACCAAGGTGGGGTTGAGCCAGACCCCGCGTGGTCTGGCCGTGTCCGGCACGATGTTGGGCCGCTCCGAGCATGTGACCGGCAACGAGCCTGGCAGCAGCTTGGCGCTCAGCGGCACGCCCTATGATGGACCCGTCCAGGTGGCTGCACCTTGCGGCTGTGCATGTGGCGGCTGTGAGGCCAAGACCGCCACGGCGGTTGCCGGTCCACGCGTGCCGCCCAGCCGTTCCCGCTATCTGGCGGCGTCTGGCCAGGCACTGACGCCGGCTGCCGCGCCTGCGCCCATCGAGATGCGCCAGCCGGGCGGCTTCAGCATCACCACGCCGGCACGCTTTGCCCAGGAAATGCGCAATCGCATCACCGGGACCGGCTACGGCAACGGCGGCGGCAGCATCATCACGGGTCCGGCAACGCGGGCCGACGGCCTGGTCTCGGGTACGCCCGAGTTCCGCTACCGCGATGACGCCCCGCTCGTGCGGCCGGTGCCGCCCGCGCCGGTCGTGGAAGAGGCTCCGCAAGCTGCCCCGCAGCCGGCGCGCATCACCGGCGAGGGCCGTGAATCCACCCGCATCACCGGCGATGACTGGGCCCGGAGCGGCCGGATTACCGGCACCGAAGGGGCCTGGGCGCAAAGCCGCAATCTGACCCGGCGTGGTGAAGTGCGGCCCATGATGGGCGGTGCCTGGCAGAACAAGCATCTGGAGCGAGTCGAGGTGCCCTTGCCCAAGGTCACCGGAGCAGTCGGTAACAGCGCCAAAGGCGCGGTGATTACCGTTTCCGGTGGGGCCAGGGGCTAATCCGAGGGGGAGTTTGAGATGAATACCCGTAACGCCTATGCCCTGCGCGCCCGCGCTGCCGCCCCCTCCGGGGGGCGACACCGGAGTGCTCTGCCCCAGATGTCGGGCGGATCGGCAGCGGCACGGCCGGCAGTGGCTGCAGTACCGTCGCCCCGTCAGCCGGTTGCGGCAACTTCCGCTCAACCGGCTCCTGCGAGCCAGCCCGAGCGGGTCGGCCAGCATGCGCTGGTCGACCGGGCGGCAAACGCACGCCTCGCCTTCTGCGAGCGGTCGGTGAAGGGTCGCTTCGACATCATCGTGCCGACCTTGAAGGAGGTTTCCGCCTTGCAGCACGAGCCGGATTTCCCGGCGCGTGCCCAGGCCTTGGCCATGAAGCAACTGGGCCACACGTTGCCGGCGGACATCCTGGAAAACGCCTGGGTGGCGGGCCTTGATCTGAAGTCGCTCTATGCATACTGCACCTTCGCCGCTCTGAAGAACTCGGCGGCGCGTTTCGCCGAGGATCTGAAGAGCCAAGCCGAATCCGTGCAGGATGCCCAGAACTTCTTCCTGGACTGCGGCTTCCATGCCGTGGACATCAGCCCCTGTGCCGATGGGCGCCTGAAAGGCTTGATGCGCTACATCCTGCGCCTCCCGGTGACCTCGCTGACGCGACGCACGGCTTATGCCGGCGCCATGTTCGACGTGGAAAGCGACGTGAGCCACTGGGTGGCAACGGAACTGAGCCGTTTCCGCGAGGGCGTGCCGACCACGGCGGACGCCGGCACCCGCTACCTGAAGGTGGCGGTGTACCACACGAGCTCTTCCCAGCCGGCCAGCGAAGGCTGCGCCGCGCACGGGAGCAATGAACACAAGGCCATGGAGGCGGCTTTGGAGCGCCTGTACCAGTTCCGGCAGGCCATCGAGAACGCGTTTTGCTGCGGAGCCAGCACCGACCTTCTGCTGATCGGCGTGGACACGGATACGGATGCGATCAAGGTGCACGTGCCCGATGCCGACGGCAACCTGTCTGCGCATCGCTTCGTGGACAACGCCAAGCTGTTTCGGGACACGCAGGGCCTCGATGCCAACGCGGCCCGGCTCGCAGTCTACGAGGCCGTCCGCCAGGCGAGCCAGGCCAGCGGCTGGGGTGCCGGCAACGGCGAGCCCCACGACGGCATGCGGCGGCTGATCATCAATCTGCTCATCAACAACTTCTCGCAGATCGAGTACGTGAAGGAGCAGTACAACGGCCGCTATCCCGATCTCGGCCATGCCGAACGCTATGTCAGCGTCGGTGACGGCATCGAGGAAGTGCAGATGCGCAACGTGGCCTACTACGCCCATCTGAACACGGTGGAGGAGGGGGCGGCGGACCTGGATGTCGGCGTCAAGATCTTCAAGGGTCTGAACGTCAAGCGCGGCCTGCCGATTCCGGTGGCGATCCATTACCGCTATGACCACCGGGTGCCTGGCTCGCGCGAGCGCGCGGTCGCCAAAGCGCAGCGGGTGCGGGCCGCGATTCAGGCGCGCTATGCGGCGCTGCATGCGAGCGGGATGCTGGCCTGCCATCTCACCGTGCAGGATCTGCCCACGGGCAGTCCGATAGAGGATGTCGAAGGAGAGCGTTGATGAAGATCATGCAGGTGGAAAAAACGCTGGTCTCCACCAACCGTATCGCTGATCTGGGCCACCGGCCCCTGCTGGTGGTGCGCGAGAAGGCCGGCGGCGCGCGCCAGGTGGCGGTCGACGCCGTCGGCTGCATCCCCGGCGATTGGGTGATCTGCGTCGGGTCTTCCGCGGCGCGCGAAGCGGCCGGCAGCAAGGAGTATCCGTCGGACCTGACCATCGTCGGGATCATCGACCACTGGACCACCGATTAGAGGGCGCCATGGAAATCATGCGAGTGTGTTCGGATTTGGTGGCCACCCGGCGCGTGCCGGGCTTGAAGAACATGTCCCTGCGCGTCCTCGCCGACGAACAGGGCAAACTGAGCGTAGCCTGTGATCCGGTGGGTGTCCCGCCGGGCAAGTGGGTCTTTACCGTGAGCGGTTCGGCCGCGCGGTACGCGGCTGGCGATGTAGCAGTTCTCACTGACCTGACGATCGCCGGGATTATCGACCAATGGGATCCGCAGGGTTGAACCTGCTTTTTGATAGTGTTTGCGAAAGGAGCACGACATGGCTGAAAGAAATGGTATTGCACTGGGTATGATCGAGACTCGCGGTCTGGTTCCCGCCATCGAAGCGGCGGACGCCATGACCAAGGCGGCGGAAGTGCGCCTGATTGGTCGTCAGTTCGTCGGCGGCGGCTACGTCACCGTGCTGGTGCGTGGCGAGACCGGTGCCGTGAACGCGGCGGTGCGCGCTGGCGCGGATGCCTGCGAGCGGGTTGGCGATGGTCTGGTGGCTGCGCACATCATCGCGCGCGTCCACTCCGAAGTGGAAAACATCCTGCCCCAGGCCGCCCAGGTCTAAGGCGGCAGATTACGACGGATTCGGCTTGAATCCCTGAAGACTTTCTAAGGAGCACGACATGGCTGAAATGACTGGTATTGCACTGGGTATGATCGAGACTCGCGGTCTGGTTCCCGCCATCGAAGCGGCGGACGCCATGACCAAGGCGGCGGAAGTGCGCCTGATTGGTCGTCAGTTCGTCGGCGGCGGCTACGTCACCGTGCTGGTGCGTGGCGAGACCGGTGCCGTGAACGCGGCGGTGCGCGCTGGCGCGGATGCCTGCGAGCGGGTTGGCGATGGTCTGGTGGCTGCGCACATCATCGCGCGCGTCCACTCCGAAGTGGAAAACATCCTGCCCCGCAAGCCCGAGTTCGGCGGCGGCCGTGACAGCGAGATCGTGACGCAGGGCAGCTAAGACTGGCCGTCATGCTGGCGCATCCACGCGTTATCGGCTATCTGACCCAGGGGCTGAACCACGAAATGAGCGCGGTTCAGCAATACCTGACTCAGGCCAGCCTCTGTGAACTGTGGGGAATGCCGGGCGAAGCCGAAAATTTCCGCAAGGAAGCCGAAGAGGAACTGGTCCACGCCGGCCGAATCATCCAACGCATGCTGGTGCTTGGCGTTGCTCCCAACGCCAGCCAGCTTGCGGCGGTGCGGCCGGGCCGTGGATTGGCGGAAATGTTGGCCTTGGACCGGCAACTCGAAATGGCCGCTGTTCGTCTTTATCATGATGCGGCATTGTATTGTGCCCGCTTCGGTGACGAGGAGTCCGCGCTTCTGTTCGAAGCGCTGATGCGCGACGAGGAAGCCCACTTGGGTGAGCTGGATAGAGCGCTGGCCGCCCTCCATGACATGGAGCAAAGACATGTCTATTGAGCAGGCATTGGACAATGGCTGGCAGGTACATCAGCGTCCGGCGCAACTGACCCGTCGCTTCGACTTCTCCTCGTATAGTGAAACCCGCGCGTTTCTCGACCGGCTCGCCGAGCTGTCCGAGCGCACGGGTATTTTTCCCAATTTGAATTTCGCCAAGACCCACGTCAATGTCGCCATCGTTGCGCAAGGCGCAATGCTGGTGCAGGACGAGATCGACTTTGCCTTGCAGGCCAACGCGCTTGCCGGGCAGGGATCAGGCCAGTCTTAAGCCGTGTCCGGCCGTCTCATAGCACTGGCAAACCTGAAAGGGGGCTGCGGCAAGTCCACCCTGGCCCTGAATCTCGCCGCGGGCTTGGCCCGGCGTGGCAGCGTTGCGCTGGTCGATGCCGATCCCCAGGGTGCGCTGCGGCACTGGTCGGAATGGTCGCCGCTGGTGGGCGAATCGGAGATCACGGTGCTCAGCGGTGATCCCCTGCAGAATCTGCGCGAGGCCGCGCAAATCCACCGCTACGTCGTCGTCGACTGCCCGCCCTCGCTGGACATGGATCTGACGGGCGAGTTGATGGCGCAGGTCGATACGGTGCTGATCCCGGTGCTGCCCTCGCCGCTCGACCTCTGGGCCAGCGCAGGCACCGTCGAATCCGTGCACAACGCGCGGCGCATCAATCCCGGCCTGCGGGCCTGGCTGGTTTTGAACCAGGTCGAGCCCAGCAGCGCATTGTCCCGGGCCATGACCCAGGCTCTGGCCAATCTCGATCTGCCCACGCTGAGCAACGGCATCCGTCGCCGCGCGGCATACCGCCTGGCGATGCTGGAAGGCAAGAGCGTGTACCAACTGAATGCCCGCGGCCGTGAAGCGGTTCGGGAAATCGAATGGATCCTGGAAGAGGTGTTGCGTCCATGAAGAAACTGGAAGACAAGCTGGCTGCCAGCATCAAACCTGCGCGTAGCAAAGCCCCCGCAAGCGGCAAGCCCGCCGCCGGCGGCAAAGCGCCTGCCGTTGCCAAGTCTCCTGCCGCTGTCGAACCCCGGTCGGTCGCGGAGCAGATCCCGGCCGAGATGCCGGTCAGTGTGCCGGCCGAGCGGCCGGCGCCGGCTGCGGCTCCGCAGACCGAAAAGGCACAGCCTGCCGGCGCGTCCGACCTGAATGCACCGGCTCAGCCGCTGCATCCCCAGCGCATCTGGCCGGATTGAGGGCGCTGCGCGGAGCAAGTTTATGGCGATTCAACTAGCCGAGTACCAGGATCTCCTCGACGAGTTGGGGGAGCACGCCAGCGAGGTGCTCGAAGCCTCGTGGCACGATGCCGCCCGGGTCTTCAGCCCGCGCGGACTGGATGCCTATCTGAAGGGCGCGGCCGGCCTGAAGGCGCTGGGCCGGGGCAGCGATCTGGTGGTGTCGTTCATCGAATCTGCGCCGCAGGTCGCCCGCGAGATCGGCGAGCAGGCCGTCTCCGAGCTGCTCTCGGCGGCGATCCGGATGTACTCGAAAACCAGCGTCAGCGTCATCGTCCTGCTCTTTTCGACGGCGCCGACCGCCGCCGCGCGTCTGGGCGAACTGGAGCTCTTCAAGGATTATCTCAGCCTGCTGGACAATCTGCTGGCGCAGGTGCCCCGCGCCATCCGGCCGATGCTGGAGAAGCTGGACGTGCTGCTCGGCCATCTGACCCTGGGCGGCCTGCGCCGCTGGGCCATGTGGGGCGCCTCGGCGCACCGCACGGACTTCGATGCCCAGGTGAAGTACTTCGGCCTGGAGAGCGAGGATGCTCTCGCCGTGATGAAGAAAGAGCAGCGCGGCGTGCTCTTCGTCGACGTGCAGCGGCGCCTGATCATGTACCTGCGCGCCCTGTGGGGGCGGGACTTCTTCCTGCGCCCGACCTCGGGCGACTTCGAGAGCCGTGAGGGCTATCGCCCCTATATCGAGCATTACTTCATCCACCTGCCCGACGCCTTCGACGACTATGCGCTGCCCGGCGCGGACGACGACGCCGAGAAGGTTCCCGGGTTGGAGGTCTACCGTGCCGCGGCCGCCCATGCCGCCGCCCACATGATCCATTCCCGACGGGACCCGGAAGCCGACACCACCAATGCGATGCAACGTGCGCTGATCGGGGTGATCGAGGACGCCCGGGTCGAGGCGCTGGCCATGCGGGCGCTCCCCGGACTCAGGCAGCTCTGGCTGAAGCTGCTGCCGGCCGACCCGAACCAGGATGAAGGCTTCGGCCCGATCCTGGACCGCATCGCCCGGGCCCTGGCCGACGACGACTACCGCGACGCCCACCCCCTGGTCCGCCAGGCGCGGGAGGCCTTTGCCGCGTCGTCGTCGCGGCTGGTCGAGCCCGGCATGGCGCGCGAGATCGGCCTGCAGCTCGCCGAGGCGGCGCGCGGCTTGGGAATGACGTACAATGCGCGCACCGACCAGCCCGCCAACCCCTACCGTGACGACAATCGCCATCTGTGGGAGGCCCCCGCGGACACCGGCGACACGATTCTCGTGCCGGGCCAGTCGGCCCAGGTGCGCAAGTACGTCAGCGTCATGCAGATGATCAATACCCTCGACGTGGAAACCGCCGGGGACGACGCGCAGGAAGTCTGGGTGCTGTCCACGCCGCTCTTCGACGACGACGGCACCACCTGGAACGAGCGCGAGGGCAAGGAGCCGATTTCCTCGCCCTTCCATTACTCGGAGTGGGATTATCAGACGCAGTTGGAGCGGCCCCAGTGGAGCACCCTGCTGGAGAAGCGCCCGAAGTCCGGCGACCTGGAGATGGTCGAAGCGATTCTCGAAAAGCACAAGCCGGTCGTGCGCCGCATCAAGCACCTCATCGAATCCATGCAGCCGCAGGGCGTGGTGCGCCAGCGCAAGCAGGAAGACGGCGACGAGATCGACATCGAAGCCGCCATTCGCGCCATGGTCGACATCCGCATGGGGCTGATGCCCGATCCGCGCATCGGCATCCGCACCACGCTCAAGGTGCGCGATCTCAGCGTGCTGCTGCTCATCGATCTGTCCGAGTCCACCAACGACAAGGTGCGTGATGCCGGCACCGACGCCACCGTGCTGGACCTGGCGCGGGAGGCGGCGACCCTGCTGTCCGAAGCCCTGGCCAAGATCGGGGATCCCTTCGCCATCCATGGCTTCGATTCCAACGGGCGCCACGACGTGGAGTACTACCGCTTCAAGGATTTCGACACGCCGTACGACGACAAGGCCAAGGCCAGGCTGGCCGGCATGACCGGGCAGCTCTCGACCCGCATGGGCACGGCCCTGCGCCATGCCGGCAGCATCCTGAAGCGCCAGCCCAGCCACAAGAAGCTGCTGCTGGTGCTTACCGACGGCGAGCCGGCCGACAATGACGTGCGCGATCCGCAGTACCTGCGCTTCGATGCCAAGCGGGCGGTGGAGGAGTTGACCAAGAGCGGCATTCACACCTACTGCCTGAGCCTGGACCCCTATGCCGACGAATACGTGTCGCGCATTTTCGGCGCCAAGAACTACATGGTCCTGGACCATGTCGCCAGGCTGCCGGAAAAGCTCTCGACGCTGTATCTGGGACTGACGCGCTGAGCCGCCGGGCATCCGATCGGAAGCACGACTGGCCCGGCGCAGTCGCCGGCAGCGCGGTCCCGGTCGGCGGAATCTTGCGTATCGGCGTGGCGGCGACGACCGGACCGGCCACGTGCCGTCGTCCACCCGTCGCGCGGATATGCAAAGCAAATGATCAATTTGGAGAATGACCATGAGCATGGACCAGTATTTCATCAAGCAGCAACCCTACTATCGCCCCGTGGCCGACGAGGTCGAGCTGTACGAGGCCGCCTATTCCGTGCGCATGCCGATGATGCTCAAGGGCCCCACCGGCTGCGGCAAGACCCGCTTCGTCGAATACATGGCCTGGAAGCTGGGCAAGCCGCTCATCACCGTGGCCTGCAACGAGGATATGACCGCCAGTGACCTGGTCGGCCGCTTCCTGCTCGACGTCAACGGCACCCGCTGGCAGGACGGCCCGCTGACCATCGCCGCCCGCAATGGGGCCATCTGCTACCTGGACGAGGTGGTCGAGGCGCGGCAGGACACCACGGTGGTGATCCATCCGCTGACCGACGCGCGCCGCGTGCTGCCCCTGGAAAAGAAGGGCGAGCTGGTGCATGCCCACCCCGACTTCCAGCTGGTGATCTCCTACAATCCGGGCTACCAAAGCCTGATGAAGGACCTCAAGCAGTCCACCAAGCAGCGTTTCGGCGCCCTGGACTTCAATTACCCCGAGCATGACATCGAAGTCGAAATCGTGGGCCACGAGTCCGGGGTGGACAGGTCCACCGCCGACAAGCTGGTGTCCATCGCCGAACGTGCCCGCAACCTCAAGGGCCACGGCCTGGACGAGGGCATCTCGACCCGCATGCTGGTCTACGCCGGCTCCCTGATTGCCAAGGGCGTGGACCCCCGCGCTGCCAGCCGCGTCGCCCTGGTGCGGCCCATCACCGACGACCCCGACATGCGCGACGCCCTCGACGCCGCGGTGACCACCTTCTTCTGAGTGGTCCCGGCGCTTCTTTCTGACGTGGCAAGAAGGCGGCCTTGCGCGGAGCCGCCTTTGTTCTGCACGGAGAACGCCCGATGAAGAATCTGCCGCATAGCCCCGACAGTCCGGTGATCCGTGCCCTGCACTGGGTGGAGTGGCTGGGGCTGCTCCTGATTGCCGGGGCCACGCTGGTGGCCATCGGCCAGGAGACCCTGGCCATGGTGGAGCGGGGCGCGGTGCTGCTGCAGGACATCCTGCTCCTGTTCATTTATCTCGAAATCCTCACCATGGTCGGCCTCTACTTCCAGAGCGGCAAGCTGCCGATCCGCTATCCCCTTTACATCGCCATGGTGGCCATCGCCCGCTACATCACCATCGGCATGAAAGAGATGGACGGCCTGACCATGATCGGCCTGTCGCTGGCCATCCTCATCCTCGCCCTGGCGGTGCTCGCCATCCGCTACGGCCATATCCGCCTGCCCTACGACGAGGGCTGACGCGCGCCTCTCCCCGTTCCGCCGTAGCCCGCCGGCTGGCGGCCTGCCGAAATTGGCCTATATAACCTCCTAGGGTCTGTTCTCAATCAAGCCAACCAGACGATGGAACAAGCCAGATGGACGAACGACAGGAAGGAGTGGGCGAGCTTGTCGTAACGCGTGGCGATGCGTCTGAATTGCTTGATGCGAGCGAAGAAACGCTCGATCAGATTGCGGCTCTTGTAGATATGCCGGTCGAACGAGCGGGGGTTGAGTCGGTTGGAACGCGGCGGGATTACCGCCTGACCGCCCTGCGTCGTAATTGTTTCGACGAAGGCATCCGAATCGTAGCCCTTGTCGGCCACGATGAATTCGGCCGGCTGATCCTGGATCAGTGCTGCG